>JANNEI010000114.1:0-30858 GCA_031378565.1 Burkholderiales bacterium | reverse complement strand
CGCTGCCGGCGTGCTGAGTCGGGTTGGCCAGGGCGGCGGCGGCCACGCCGGCCACGTCGCGCACATCGACCCACGCCACCCGAGCGGCACCGGTGGCCGCGATGATTTTGCCGCCCTTGATCGAGCCGGCGAAGAACAGCAGCGACTGCATGAAAAAGACCGGCCGCAGCAGCGTCCAGGCCAGCCCCGAGTCGCGCAGCGCCTGCTCCGACCGCGCGTGCAGGCGGCCGAAACTGGCCGGCGGCCGCAAGCCTGCGCTCTGCGCTGACAGCTTGACGACATGGCCGATGGCCTGCTCGCGGCAGGCGCGGATCATGTTGATCTCGAGTTCGTCCTGCCGCGGGTCGTCGCCGCAGGCCAGGAACACCGAGCCGATGCCGTCGAGTGCGCGCCCCAGCGAGCTCGGGTCGCTGAAGTCGGCGTGGCGAACCTCGGCGCGCCCGGGTGCGCCAGCCGCGCGTGCGGCACCGCGCGACAGCCCGATCCACGGCAGGCCGAGCATGTCGAGTTCGCGGCCCAGCGCCGCGCCGACCTGGCCGGTGGCACCGCAGACGAGGATGGGTTTGGCGACTGCCTTCATTGCGCGTTCCGTGGCGACAGCCCGGCCAGGATGCGAGCGGCTTCGTCGACCATGCGGTGCAGTACCTCGGCCGCTGGCGCGATGTCGTGCACGCCGGAAACGCCCTCACCGCACAGCAGCGGCAGTTCTTCGAAGTCGCCGACCGCACTGGCCATCGGTGCCAGGTTCTGGAAGCGGCGCAGCACCTGCGGCTGACCCCAGACCTCCATCGTGCCGATCTCGGGCTGCGCCGAGTTGTCGTCGGGAATTTCGGCCACCCGATCGTTCCATTCGGCGACCACCCGGTTGCGCAGCACGCGCATCGGGTTGAAGAACGCGTGCTGGCGGCCGAACACGTGGGAGCGCACAGTGTCCGGGCCTTCGGCAGCAACCAGCCGGCGCTTCCATTCGTCGTGCGCCTGCGATTCGTGCGTCGCGAGAAAGCGCGTTCCGACCCAGGCCCCGTCGGCACCGAGCGCCAGCGCGGCCGCCAGGCCCCGTCCATCCACGATGCCGCCCGATGCCAGGATGATGGTGTCACCCAGTGCATCGCGCATGGCCGGCAGCAGCGTCAGCGTCGACATGGCACCGTAGTTGTGGCCGCCGGCCTCCGAGCCCTGTGCGATGACGACATCGATGCCGGCGTCGCGCGCCCGTCGCCCCGCGTCCACGCTGCCGACCTGCTCCCACACGTCGATGCCCGCGCCCTTCAACGCCGCAATCCATTCCGGCTTCGGCGCACCCCAATGAAAGGACACCGATGACGGCTTGAGTTCGACCGCCATGTCGATGATGGCGGGCTCGACGAAGCAGGTGATCAGGTTGACGTTGAAGGGGCGATCGGTCAGCGCCCGGATGCCGGCCACCATGCCGCGCAGCAGCTCGGGAGGGAAGAAACCGACATTGGCCAGGCTGCCGATGCCGCCGGCCGCCGACACGGCCGCGGGCAGCGGCGGCGTCATGCTGGCGAACGCCATGCCGGCGCTCGCGACGGGATGTTCGACGCCGTAGCGCCGCGTGAAGCGTGTGGCAGGCAGTGGGTGCATCCGGATTCCTTCAGCGCTTGATTCGACGTACCGAGCCTAGGCGCAATGGTCAGCGGGCCGCGCGCGCTGAGCGAATCAACAACGTGCAGGGAGTGCACAAGCTCGGTGTGCGGCCCTAAACTTGCGTGATCCTGTCAATCAGTTGAAGGGAAAGTTCATCGTGCGGCTCGATGTTCAGTTTCAGCAAGCCGACCCGCAGCAGAACTTCCTGGCGTGGCGAGACCGCGTGCACGGTGTGTTCAGCGGACTCGAAACGCAACCGCAGTTCGGCTGCGACAGGTTTTCTGCCCACCTGGTGGTCGATCAGGCCCCGGGGCTTCGGGTGGCCGACATCGATGCCGCCGCCCAGACGGTGACGCGCCCCGAGGGCCTGGCCCGACGCTCCAACTCCGACGAGGTCGGCTTGCTGATCCAGCTCGCGGGTTCGGCGATCGTGGATCACGGCGGCGCGCAGGTCGCCCTGCTGTCCGGCGATGCCCTGCTGCTGGACAACACGCAGCACTACAAGCTGGTCATGCCCGTGCCGTTTCGGCAGGCGGTGCTGTTGGTCAAGCGTGAATTCTGGAACTCTCGCCTGGCCGAGCTGAAGGAACATGTCGGCCGGCCGGTGCCAGCCACGGGCAATGGGCGTCTGCTGCTGGCGTTCGCGCGCTCGCTCGTGGAAGAGTCGGGCCAGCTCGGCGAAGACGGCATGACCCAGGCAGCCATGCCGTTGATGGATCTGATCTGTGGCGCGTACAGCGACCCCGCGCTGAGAGAGTCCGAGTCGAAGTCGGTGACCGCGCTTCGGCGCCGGATTCTGCAAGATGTGCGCGAGCTTTTGACGAGCGCCGAGCTGTCACCTTCGGTGTTTGCCAAGCGGCATGGAATCTCCGTGCGCTACCTGCACCGTTTGTTCCAGATGCGCGGCCAAAGCTTCATGGGCTTCGTTAGTCAGGAGCGGATGGCTCTGTGCCAGCGCCTGCTGGCCGGCAGCGATGGCCACACGCTGCGTGTCACCGATCTCGCCATCGCCTGCGGCTATGCGAACGACTCCACGTTTCGCCGGGCGTTTCGCCTTCACTTCGGTTGCAGCGTGGCTGATTTCGCAGCCTTCTCACGCCGAAGGGCAGCAGCCTGCTGAACGGCGGCTTGCTTGAATTCGTGCGCCTTGGCAGTGTGATCCAGTGCCGATCCATTGACAACGAAAGACAACTGCCTCGACGCTCGATCAGCGCAGCGCGGTTCGGTACTCGCGCGGCGACATGCCGAAGCGTTGCTTGAAGCGCCGGCTGAAGTGCCCCAGATCGTTGAAGCCTGCGCGGTAGGCAATCGTGCCGATCGACTCCCAGTGGTGCTGTGCGTCGGCAAGCAGGCCACGCGCGAATTCCAGCCGCATGTCCCAGATGCAGCCGGTGAGTGTGGTCCCTTGCGACTGGAATACCTCCTGGAGCCGCCGCAGCGAAACCCCGGCCTGTCGCGCAAGGCGTGCCGGCGTCAGGCCGGCGTCCTCCAGTTGGCGTCCGATCAATTCGCGCGTGCGCCACGCGATGGCGTTGGGTGCCGCAGCACGCGCCGGGCGAGTCGGCTCGGTGCCCTCGGGCGGGTTGGCAGCCAGCGAGTCGAGCGCCAGCAATATCAACTCCTCGGCGGCCGCGGCCGTGCGATGTGCGATCGCAGGCCGCGCCGAATCGACCAGGTACAGGAGTTGGGGAGCGAGCGCCAGAATGGCCTGCGCGAAAGGGTGTGACGCGTTCATTCGCTGCGCCATGTGGTCGAGACCGCCAGGCACGCTGCGTTCGAGGTGCTGGTGCGGCAAGTGCAGCACGATCTGGTCGAAGTCGCCCGGCAGCGTCAGCGTGTAGGGCCGTGTCGTGTCGTAGAACGCGATGCTGCCGGGCATCAGCACGGCTTCCGAACCCGCCTGTCGAACCACCGTGCGCCCGTGCAATTGCACGCTGACCAGAACGAACGCTTCATCGGCCCGGGCGGCGTGGTTGCGGGTTCGCTCGACCCGCTGCGCCGAGCCCACAACCCGCGCCACGTGCAGGTCGCCCAGCTTGCCGGCCTCGATTCGTCCGTGCAGTGGTGCGTTGCGCTCGGGTGTGCAGTCCAGCCGCACGAAGGTGTCGCACACCGCGTTGCGCCACATCGCCTCGCGCCGGGCCGACGGAACCTCGTCGATGGACACGACCGTTGGCATCGCGATGTCTCCAGGTGTTCAACCAGCGGCTACGGTAGCGCCGCGATCAGCGCTTTGCAATCGGTTGTGGCGCGCGGTTGTGGCGCGCGCATCCAGTCAAGAAGCGGCGCGCCTGCAAGCAATCGCAGGTCCACGCTGACCCGTAAAGTGGCCTTTGCCCGCCCACCCACTCGACCAGAGGAGTTCTCATGACCGAAGGCACATTCAAGGCCGCTGTCGTCCAGGCCGCACCCGTGTTCATGGACTTGAAAGGGTCGGTGTCCAAAGCCGTCAAGCTGATCGATGAAGCTGCCGCTGGCGGGGCAAAACTCATCGCGTTTCCGGAGACCTGGATTCCGGGCTATCCGTGGTGGCTGTGGCTGGGTCCACCGGCCTGGGGCTTGCAGTTCGTGCCGCGTTACCACGCCAATTCATTGCGCGTTGGCAGCCCCGAGATGGCGGCCCTGCGTGAAGCGGCCGCACGCGGCAACATCAACGTGCTGATGGGGTTTTCGGAGATCGAAGGCGGCAGCCTCTACATGGCGCAAGCACTGCTCGGCGACGACGGCCGCCTGGCCTTCGCACGCCGCAAGCTCAAGCCCACGCACGTCGAGCGCTCCCTCTTCGGCGAAGGCGACGGCTCTGACTTTCAGGTGGCCGATACGAGTTGCGGGCGCGTTGGGGCGCTGTGCTGCTGGGAGCACCTGCAGCCGCTGTCGAAGTACGCGATGTATTCGATGCAAGAGCAGGTTCACGTGGCCTCCTGGCCATCGTTCACGCTGTACCGGGGGCTGGCCTACGCACTCGGCCACCAGGTCAACCTGGCCGCCAGCCAGACCTACGCGGTGGAAGGCCAGTGCTACGTGCTGGCTTCGACCGCGGTGACCGGGCAGGACGTGTTCGACCTGCTGTGCGACACCCCCGAGCGACGCCACATGCTGAACCCCGAAACCGGTCAGCCGGGCGGAGGTTTCTCGATGATCTTCGGGCCCGATGGCCGACCGCTGTGCGATCACCTGCCCGAGGACCAGGAGGGATTGCTTTACGCCGAAATCAGCCTGCCGATGATCTCGATCGCTAAGGCCGCGGCCGATCCGGTCGGGCACTACTCACGCCCCGACGTGGTTCGCCTGATGCTTGATCGCAGCAGCCGCCGTCCGGTGGTGAACTTCGAGCAGGGTTTGCGGCAGGCGGCAGAGTCGGCGTCGGCTTCACCGCTGTGACACAACGTCTTTCCTTCGGAGATTTTCATGCACAGTTTTGACTATGGCGACAGCGCCCGCGCGCTGCAAGACCGTTTCGACACCCGGCGTCTGGCCGATGCGCTGTTGCAGGTGATCGTGCACGACGAACTGACCGATGCGGACCGCGGATTCATCGCGGCGCAAGACATGTTCTGGCTTGCCACGGTGGACGCCAAAGGCGCGCCGACGGTGAGCTACAAGGGAGGTGCCCCGGGCTTCGTTCAAATGCCGGACGCCGGAACGCTCCTGTTTCCCTGCTACGACGGCAACGGCATGTTCTATTCGATGGGCAACGTCGCCGCCGCGCCCGAAGTCGGTCTGCTCTTCATGAACTTCGAGAAGCCGTTTCGGCTGCGGGTGCAGGGCCGCGCCCGCATCACCGACGATGCCCAACTGGTCGGCCAATACCCCGGAGCCCAGTTCGCGGTGCAGGTCAGCATCACGGCGATCATCCAGAACTGCCCGCGCTATGTGCACCGCATGCAACGTGTGCAGACGTCGCGCTACGTGCCCGCGGCCAACGGCTCGGCGCCCATTCCCGGCTGGAAGCGCATCGACGCGATCCAGCCCGTTCTGCCCGTGCGGGACCAGGACAAGGCAGACACGGACGGCGGCCTGATCAGCATGGAACAGTGGGGTGCGATGGCTGCCAATGGCGACCCCCGGGCCTGATCACGGGCTGCCGATCCATTGAAAAGGGCCGGCAGATCGCTCTGCCGGCCCCGCTCAACGGATGCCTGTGTTACTGAAGCGTCACGTCCACCCGGCGGGCTTGCGCGGCGTCGCTGCCGCCGGTCAGCACTTCGGGCTTCTTCAACTCGATCTTGTCTTCCGCGACGCCAGCCGCCTTGAGTGCGTCACGCACGTTCATCGCGCGTTGCTTTGCCAGTTCGGCGTTCATCGCTGCGTCGCCCGATGCGTCGTGGAAGCCGCTGACGACGGCCTTCTTGCCGCCAGCCACGCCTTTGGCGACATCGGCCAGGGCGGCACCCGCGCCGGTCACCAGGTCGGTCTTGCCGCTGGCGAAAAAGAACTTCACCACGCCGCCCTCGACCTTGACCGAGGCTGCGTCGACCGCCGCGGCAGACGCGGCGATCACCGTTGCCGGCACGCTGGCAGCAATCACCGGCGTGGGTGCCACAGGCGCGACCGCGGCAACCACCGGTGTGCTGTGTCCGACCGCAGTCACGGCCGTGCCGGCCGGCAGCAGCGGCACGATCAGCAGGGCCACGATGTTGATGATCTTGATCAGCGGATTCACGGCCGGACCGGCGGTGTCCTTGTACGGATCGCCGACGGTGTCACCCGTGACGGCCGCCTTGTGGGCTTCCGAGCCTTTGCCGCCATGGTGGCCGTCTTCGATGTACTTCTTGGCGTTGTCCCAGGCGCCGCCGCCGGTGCACATGGAGATGGCGACGAACAGGCCGGTCACGATGGTGCCCATCAGCAAGCCACCCAGCGCCGCAGGCCCGAGCAGCAGACCGACCACGATCGGCACCACCACCGGCAGCAGGCTCGGCACGATCATTTCCTTGATCGCCGCGGTGGTCAGCATGTCGACCGCCGCGCTGTAGTCGGGCTTGCGCTTGCCGGCCATGATCAAGCCGTCCGCGAACTGCCGGCGCACTTCGACCACCACCGAACCGGCGGCACGGCCCACGGCTTCCATCGCCATGGCACCGAACAGGTAGGGAATCAGGCCGCCGATGATCAGGCCGACGATGACCTTCGGGTCGCTCAGGTCGAACGCCACGTTCATGCCGCGGCCTTCGAGCGAGTGCGTGTAGTCGGCAAACAGCACCAGCGCAGCCAAGCCCGCCGAGCCGATCGCGTAGCCCTTGGTGACGGCCTTGGTGGTGTTGCCCACGGCGTCCAGCGGGTCGGTCACGTCACGCACGCTTTTCGGCAGCTCGGCCATTTCGGCGATGCCGCCCGCGTTGTCGGTGATCGGGCCATAGGCGTCCAGCGCCACCACGATGCCGGCCATGCTCAACATCGAGGTGGCAGCCACCGCAATCCCGTACAGACCGGCCAGCTGGAACGCCACCAGGATGGCGGCGCAAACAAACAGCACCGGCCAGGCGGTGGAGCGCATCGAGACGCCCAGGCCGGCGATGATGTTTGTGCCGTGGCCGGTGGTCGACGCCTGTGCGATGTGCTGCACAGGCTTGTACTGCGTGCCGGTGTAGTACTCGGTGATCCAGACCATTGCCGCGGTCAGCACCAGGCCCACCACGCAGGCACCGAACAGCCGCAGCTGCGTGCCGGCACCCAGCGCGTCGTCGGGCATCGTGTATTTGGTGATGAAGAAGAAGCCGATCAGCGAGATCACACCCGCGACCGCCAGCCCCTTGTAGAGGGCCGGCATCACGTTCTTCATGCCCGGCGACGCCTTGACGAAGCCGCAGCCGATGATCGACGCGATGATCGAGAAGCCGCCCAGCACCAGCGGATAAATCACCGCGGCCATCGGTGCGGCCGTGACCACGATGGCACCGAGTGCCATGGTGGCGATCAGCGTGACCGCGTAGGTCTCGAACAGGTCGGCGGCCATGCCCGCGCAGTCGCCCACGTTGTCGCCCACGTTGTCGGCGATCACCGCCGGGTTGCGCGGATCGTCTTCCGGAATGCCGGCCTCGACCTTGCCCACCAGGTCGG
Source organism: Burkholderiales bacterium (assembly GCA_031378565.1). Classification (GTDB taxonomy): domain Bacteria; phylum Pseudomonadota; class Gammaproteobacteria; order Burkholderiales; family Burkholderiaceae_C; genus JANYJJ01. Next base: position 23,190 of record JANNEI010000114.1, on the reverse strand, counting down.
CACCGACGTCAGCGCCCTTGGTGAAGATGCCGCCGCCGAGCCGCGCGAAGATCGAGATCAGCGACGCACCGAAGGCGAAACCGAGCAGCGGTTTCAGTACCGAGGCCAGGCTCTTGTCCGGCGTCATGTTGCCGTTGCCGGTGACGAACATGAAGAACACGCCCACACCCAGCAAGCCCAGGCCGACCACCAGCATGCCCGTGATGGCACCACCCTTGAAGGCAACGTCCAGCGCCGGGCCAATGCCCTTGGTGGCGGCCTGCGCGGTGCGCACGTTCGCTTTCACCGACACGTTCATGCCGATGAAGCCGCAGGCACCGGACAGGAAGGCACCCAGCACGAAGCCGACGGCGGTGGTGCCGTCAAGAAAAATGCCGATCAGGATTGCCAGCACCACACCGACGATGGCGATGGTCTTGTACTGCCGTGCGAGGTAGGCGGCCGCACCTTGTTGAATGGCACTGGCGATTTCCTGCATGCGCGCATTGCCGGCGCTCTGGCTGAGGATCCAGCTTCGTTGAACGAAACCATAGATGACTGCGGCCAGGCCGCAGGCGAGTGCAAAGTACAGCGCCACTTGAGTTGAAATCAACGGGATCTCCTCGATCTTTCTTGAACAGGGTGATGGATTGCGGTCCGCGCGCTGCTGCAAAACTGGCGAACCCGAAGCACGCGGGATGCTAAGGGAAGGGGGATGACAAGGCAACGACGCCGGCATGGTGTTTTCCATCGGTACACAACGGGTCGATGCACGTCAGGCGGCGGCAATCCGCAACGCTAAACTCGGGGGTAATCCCTTGCAGCATCGCTCGGGCACCCCAGAGGATTCCATGAGCCTTCACAACGTGACCCCCGGCGCAAACGCCCCCGAACAGTTCAACGTGATCATCGAGATTCCGATGAACGCCGACCCGATCAAGTACGAAGTCGACAAGGCCACCGGTGCGCTCTTCGTCGACCGTTTCATGACGACGGCGATGCACTACCCGTGCAATTACGGCTACATCCCGCAGACGCTGTCGGACGACGGCGACCCGGTGGACGTGCTGGTCATCACGCCGTTTCCGCTGTCGCCGGGGGTGGTGGTCACCTGCCGCGCCATCGGTGTGCTGAAGATGGAAGACGAGGCGGGTGGCGACAGCAAACTGCTGGCGGTGCCGATCGACAAGATCCTGTCCATCTACACCCATTGGCAAAAGCCGGAAGACATGAACGTGCTGCGGCTGAAGACCATTCAGCACTTCTTCGAGCACTACAAGGACCTGGAGCCCGGCAAGTGGGTCAAGATCAAGGGCTGGGAAGGCCCCGAGGCGGCCAAGCAGGAAATTCGCGAGGGCATCGCCGCGTACGATCCAGCGTCCGAGAAATGAAGCTTCGATCCGCCTGAAGGCAACAGGGGAGCGCAAGCTCCCCTTTCCGTTTGCGAAATGGCTGTCGAGCGCAGCGAACCTTCTCTACATCACGGCGCTCTACACTGACCTTTCAGCCTCCTGGCCACGCCACCCACAGCCCCATGCCGTACCGCTTGCTGCTTGCCTTCGTCGTCTGTTGCGCCCTCGGCGCTTCACCCCTTTCCACGGTGCAGGCAGCCGTCAACACACCGACCAGGCTGCAATCGGTCGAGGGCATCGACGAGTATCGGCTGGCCAATGGCCTGCAGGTGCTGCTGATCGCGGACACCTCCAAGCCCACCACCACGGTGAATCTGACCTACCGCGTCGGTTCACGCCATGAGAACTACGGTGAAACCGGCATGGCGCACCTGCTGGAGCACATGCTGTTCAAGGGCACGCCGAAGCACCCCAAGGTCTGGGCAGAATTCGAGAAGCGCGGCCTGGCAGCGAATGGCACCACCAGCTTCGACCGCACCAACTACACCGCCAGTTTCTCGGCCAACGAAGACAACCTCGGCTGGTACCTCGGCTGGCTGGCCGATTCGATGGTCAACAGTTTTATCGCCCGCAAAGATCTGGACACCGAGATGACGGTGGTGCGCAACGAGATGGAGTCGGGCGAGAACAGCCCCGAGCGCACGCTGTATAAGAAAACGCTGGCCGTGATGTACGACTGGCACAACTACGGCCGCGACACCATCGGCGCTCGCTCCGATGTCGAAAACGTCGACATCCCCCGCTTGCAGGCCTTCTACCGCCGCTACTACCAGCCCGACAACGCCACGCTGATCGTGGCGGGCAGCTTCGACCCGGCCAAGGTGCTGGCAGCCGTCTCGAAGTCGTTCGGCCCGATCGCCAAGCCAACGCGCAAGTTGCCCACCTTCTACACACTGGAGACGGCGCAGGACGGCGAGCGCAGCTTGGCGCTGCGCCGCATCGGCGGCGTGCCGGTGCTGTTTGCCGGCTACCACGTGCCGCCTGCCGCGCACCCGGATTTCGCAGCCGTCGAACTGTTGGGGCTGGTGATGGGCGACACACCGTCGGGCCGGCTGCACAAGCGCCTGACCGAGAAGCAGCTCGCGACGACGGTGTTCTCGTTCACCCAGGGTCTGGCCGAGCCCGGCTTCAGCATCTTCGGGGCGCAACTGGCTTCCAGCCAGGGCTTCGACGCGGCGCGCGCCGTGTTGCTCGGCACGTTGGAGTCAGTGGCCACCGAGCCGATCACCGAGGACGAACTGAAGCGCGCGCGCATCAAATGGTTGAAGGGCTGGGAGCTTGGCTTCACCAACCCTGAATCGGTGGGCATTGCGCTGAGCGAGTCGATCGCGCAGGGCGACTGGCGGCTCTTCTTTCAGCTTCGCGACCGGGTGCGCGCGGTGAGCCTGGCGGATGTTCAGCGGGTGGCGGTGCAGCGCTTGCTGCCCGACAACCGAACCCTGGCCACCTACCTGCCCACCGAGAAGCCGGCGCGCGCTCCGGCTCCCGAGAAGGTGGATGTCGCCGCGCAACTGAAGTCGTTCCAGCCGCAGCAGGCACAGACATCGGCCGAACCTTTCGACGCCACACCGGCCGCCATCGAAGCGCGCACACAGCGCTTCGAGGTGGGCGGCATTCGCGCCGCCGTGCTGCCGAAGGCAACGCGTGGCGAAGTGGTTCAGGCGGTGCTGGTGCTGCACTTCGGTGACGAGAAAAGCCTGTTCGGCCAGGGCGACCTGCCCGACGCCGTGGCCGCCTTGCTGAACAAAGGAACCCGCAGCCTGAGCCGCGAGCAGGTGCAGGACCGCCTCGACGAATTGCAGACCGAGCTGAGCATCGGCGGTGACCCGGGCCGCGTCTCTGTCGGCGTGCTGTCGCGCAAGCAGCACCTGGCCGCGGCGATCACGCTGGTGGGTGAAATGCTGCGCGCCCCGAGTTTTCCGGCCGACGCGCTGGACGAGGTCAAGCGTCAATCGCTGTCGGCCATCGAGCAGCAACGCAAGGAACCCGAGACCGTGGCCGCCCTGGCGCTGTCGCGGCTGGCCGACCGGTACCCGGTGGGCGATGTTCGGCACGTGCGCAGTCTCGATGAGATGGTGCAGGACATCAACGCGGTCACACTCGACGCGGTGCGCCCCTTCCACGCCGGCTTTTACGGGGCCGCGAAGGGCGAGTTCGCAGCCGTCGGCGACATGGATGTGGCCGCGGTGCGGCAGGCCTTGCAGGCGGCCCTGGGAGACTGGTCGACAGGTGCTGCGTTCACCCGCATCCCGATGCCGCTGAGCCCGGCATCGCCCGTGCGCCTGATGCTGGCAACGCCCGACAAGCAGAACGCGGTCATGCTGGTCAACCAGGGTGTCGCACTGTCAGACAACGATGCCGACTACGCCGCGTTGTCGATGGCCAACCACCTGCTCGGCGGTGGTGGAAATTCACGGCTGTGGAGGCGCATTCGTGAAGTCGAAGGGCTCTCGTACGACGTTCGCAGTTCCGTGGGATGGGGCAACATCGAGCCCAACTCGCAGTGGCAGGCCAGCGCGATATTTGCGCCGCAGAACCAGCCGCGCGTCGAGGCTGCGTTTCGCGAGGAACTGGCCCGCGCGTTGAAAGATGGTTTCACCGCGCAAGAGCTCAGCGAAGGCCAGCGCGGTCTGCTGAGCTTTCGTCGCCTCTCGCGTGCGCAGGACGGCACTTTGGCCAGCGCCCTGGCCAGCAACCTGTACCTGGGCCGAACGTTCGCGAGGTCGGCCCAGGTCGACGCGGCGCTGGCCGACCTGACCCTGGCGCAGGTGAACGCCGCGTTGCGCAAGTACGTGAAACCCGACACCTTTGCGGCGGCCTTTGCCGGCGATTTCAAACCGTGACCTGAGGAAGCCCAGATGATCGCCCTGACCACGCCTGCTGTTCGCTTCGACAAGTTGCCCGGCTTTGCGTGGGGTGCCAGGTCGTGGGCCTCTGACGCCACCGGCAGCTTGAACCTGGCGCGCGTGGACGAAGGCGCGACCGATGCCGATCGGGTCTTTCTGTGCTTGCACGGCAACCCGTCGTGGAGCTACCTGTATCGCAAGATGATCCCGGTGTTTCTGGACAGCGGTGCGCGCGTGGTCGCACCCGATCTGATCGGCTTCGGCCGTTCCGACAAGCCCGTCGACGAGTCGGCGCACAGCTTCGACTTTCACCGGCGCAGCCTGCTGGGCCTGGTCGACGCGCTGGACCTGAAGAACATCACGCTGGTGGTGCAGGACTGGGGCGGCCTGCTGGGCCTGACCTTGCCGATGGCCGCGCCTGAACGCTACTCGCGCCTGCTGATGATGAACACCGGCTTCGGCACCGGTCGGGTGACCGACGGCTTTCGCGCCTGGCGCACCTATGCCAACAGCCGGCCCGACCTGCCGGTGGGCGAGTTGTTGCGCCGCAGCGTGAGCGGGTTGTCGGATGCCGAGGTGGCTGCCTATGACGCACCGTTTCCCGATGCGCGCTACAAGGCCGCCTTGCGTGCGTTCCCGAACATGGTTCCGGATGGGGATGAGGCACCGGGTGCGGCCGTGTCGCGCGAGGCGATGCAGTGGTTCAAGACGCAGTGGCATGGCGACAGCTTCATGGCCATCGGCGTGCAGGACCCGGTGATGGGCGTGGCCAGCATGCTGAGCCTGCGCAGCGCGATTCGTGGCTGCCCCGAGCCGCTGCGCGTCGAGGACGGCGGGCATTTCGTGCAGGAACAAGGCGACAGGATTGCCGGCGCGGCGCTCGCCCACTGGGGCGGCCGCTGACTACGTTTCGGGTCGCGTCGCCTTGAACGGTCGACGCTCGTTCAACTCGTCCATGTAGTTCGCCATGCCAGCGCCTTCGCGCTGCAGAAACTGCGCCACGGCCTGCGCAAACTGCGGGTGCGCCAGCCAGTGGGCCGACCACGTCTGCACCGGCAGCAGGCCGCGCGCCATTTTGTGCTCGCCCTGCGCTCCGCCTTCGAAGCGGCGCATGCCGTTGGCAATGCACCAGGCCAGCGGCTCGTAATAGCAGGCCGCGAAATGCAGGCAGTCGACGTGTTCGACAGCGCCCCAGTAGCGCCCGAACGCAGCACCGTGCACGCGGTCGATCCCGATCAGCGAGGCGGCCACGCGCCGGCCGTTCTTCCAAGCCAGGAACAGCAGCCAGTTCTCGGGCATGGACGCGGACATGCGAGCGAAGAAATCGCGCGTCAGGTAGGGCGTCGAGCGGTGCGCTTCGTAGGTGAGGGCGTAGCAGCGGTAGAAAAAATCCCAGTCTGCACCGCTGATGGCCGTGCCTTCGTGCGTGCTGAAGGTGACGCCGGCATCGGCCACGCGGCGACGCTCCTGCTGGATCTTCTTGCGCTTGTCTCGCTGCAGTGTGGCCAGAAAGTCCGCGAAGTCGGCATACGGTTCGGGTTCGCGATTGGTCCAGTGAAACTGCACCGTGCTGCGCAGCATCCAGCCGGCGGCGTCAGCGGCTTCGCGGTCGGCGTCATCGAGGAACAACAGGTGCGCCGACGACAATTCGGCGTTGCGGGCGAGTTGCTCGATCGCTTGCAACAACAGTTTGCGGCCTGCGGCGTCGCGTGCCAGCAGGCGGGGTCCCGGCACCGGCGTGAAGGGCACCGCATTCAGCAGCTTCGGGTAATAGCGCAGGCCGTGGCGCTGGTAGGCGTCGGCCCAGGCCCAGTCGAACACGTACTCGCCGTAGGAATGGTCCTTGACGTAGAGCGCGCAGGCGGCGATCAGCTGGCTGCCGTGCTCGACCACCAGGAACTGCGGCATCCAGCCCGTGTCGGCCGTGGCGCTGCCCGACTCGAACAGCGCGAGCAGGTATTCGTGCCGCATGAAGGGACCGGCCGATGGCTGTGCTGCCTCTAGCGAGTTCCATTGCCCGGCGTCCACAGCGCCAGGGTGATCGAGCACCCGAATGACATAATCGTTTGAGCCAATTTCCTCACCCATATGCCATCAGTTTCGCCGGTCAAGGTTGCACTCGCGCAGATCAACGCCACGGTCGGCGATCTGGCTGGCAACGTGAAGAAAATTGTCGAGTTTTCGCGCCGCGCCCATGCGCAAGGGGCCGCTCTGGTGCTGACGCCCGAACTGAGCCTGTGCGGCTACCCACCCGAGGACTTGTTGCTGCGTCCCGCTTTCATGCAGGCCTGCGCCGATGCGCTGGCGCAGTGCGCGCAGGCCGTGGCCGACCTGAAGGGTTTGGTGGTGGTGGTGGGGCATCCGCATCAGTTCGGTGGGCAGGGCGATGTTAGGTCGAAGTCGCACGCGGTGCAGCAGCGCTACAACGCGGCCTCGGTGCTCGAAGGGGGGCGCATCACCGCCACTTATTGCAAGCGCGAACTGCCCAACTACCAGGTGTTCGACGAGCGGCGTTACTTCGCCTCCGGGCGCGATGCGGGCCAGGGCGCGGTGGTGTTCGAGGCAGGCGGCCTGAAGTTCGGGCTCAACATTTGCGAAGACGCCTGGTTCGACGAGCCGGCGCGTGCCGCCAAGGCCGCCGGCGCGCAGGTGCTGTGCGTGCTGAACGCCTCCCCGTTTCACCTCGGCAAGGTCGAGGAGCGTGAGCAGCGGATGGCTGCGCGTGCCCGCGATGTGAGCCTGCCGCTGCTGTACGTGCACCTCACCGGAGGCCAGGACGAAGTGGTGTTCGACGGGGCCTCGTTCGCGGTCGATGCCACCGGCCGCATTGCCGCGCGTGCGGCGATGTTCGAGGAGTCGTTGAGCTTCGTCGAAGTGTCGGCGCAAGCCGTGCAGGGCGAGGTGGTGGCCGTGCCCAGCGTCGAAGCGCAGGCTTGGGCGGCACTCGTCACCGGCGTGCGCGACTACATGGGCAAGAACGGCTTTCCGACCGCGGTCATCGGCCTGAGCGGCGGCATCGACTCGGCGCTGGTGCTGGCCATCGCGGTCGATGCGCTGGGTGCGGATCGGGTGCGCACGGTGATGATGCCGTCGCCGTACACCGCCGACATTTCCATGCTCGACGCGCGCGACATGGCGCAGCGTCTGGGCGTGCGCTACGACGAGATCTCCATCGCCCCGATGTTCGAGTCGTTCAAGCACAGTCTGGCCTCCGAGTTCAAAGGCCTGAAAGAAGACACAACCGAAGAGAACATTCAGGCGCGTGTGCGCGGCACGCTGCTGATGGCGCTGTCGAACAAGTTTGGCCACATCGTGCTGACCACCGGCAACAAGAGCGAGATGGCCACCGGCTACTGCACCCTGTACGGCGACATGGCGGGCGGCTTTGCCGTCATCAAGGACGTGGCCAAGACCCTGGTGTACCGGCTGGCGACATGGAAGAACGCGCAGCCCAACGGCGGCCGCGGCGAGATCATTCCGCTGCGCATCATCACGCGCCCGCCGTCGGCCGAGTTGCGCCCCGACCAGACCGACCAGGACAGCCTGCCGGAATACGAAGTGCTGGATGCGATTCTTCAGCGCTACATGGAAGACGACCAGTCCATCGAGCAGATCATCGATGCCGGCTTCGAGCGTGCCGATGTGGAGCGGGTGACCTGGTTGATCAAGGTCAACGAATACAAGCGCCGGCAAGCGCCGGTGGGCATCCGAATCACGCACCGTGCCTTCGGGCGCGACTGGCGCTATCCCATCACTTCGAAGTTCCGCGCTTAAACTAGTTGTCAGTCATCCGTCAGGAGTTCGCCATGAAGCAGATCACCGCAATCGTCAAGCCGTTCAAGCTGGAAGAAGTTCGCGAGGCACTGGCCGATGTGGGCGTGACCGGCCTCACCGTCACCGAGGTGAAGGGTTTCGGCCGCCAGAAGGGCCACACCGAGCTGTACCGGGGTGCGGAGTACGTGGTCGACTTCCTGCCCAAGGTGAAGGTCGAAGTGGTGGTGAAGGACGCCGACCTCGACCGCTGCATCGAGGCCATCGTCAAGGCGGCCAAGACCGGCAAGATCGGCGACGGAAAGATCTTCGTGACCAACATCGAGCAGGTGGTGCGCATCCGCACCGGCGAGACGAACGAAGAAGCGGTTTGAGCGGTTCTCAGATGTTGCGATAGTCGTCGGGCGCGGTCGCCCGCCGCGCCAGGTCGGCCAGAGAGCCCAACAGCGCGTCGACGTCGCCGTTGACCTGCAGCAGTTCCTTCTGTGCGGGGTCGACAAAGCCGCAGCGCGCGGTGTGCTCGATCAAGCCGAGCAGCAGGTCGTAGTGGCCGTTGACGTTGAGCAGGCCGATGGGTTTGTCGTGGTAGCCGAGCTGGCGCCAGGTCCACACCTCGAACAGCTCCTCGAAGGTGCCGATGCCACCGGGCAGCGCGACGAAGGCATCGCTCAACTCGGCCATCATCTGCTTGCGCTCGTGCATGGTTTCGACCACGTGCAGGTGGGTGACGCCTGTGTGGCCGAGTTCGCGCTGCATCAGCGATGTGGGGATCACGCCGACCACCTCGGCCCCACCTGCCAGGGCTGCGTCGGCCACCACGCCCATCAGGCCAGCCCGGCCCCCGCCGTAGACCAGGCGCCAGCCCATGCGCGCAATCCATGCGCCCACCGCTTGCGCCGCTGCGCTGAACTCGGGCTTGTCACCCAGACGTGAACCGCAATAGACACACAGCGAAAGTCGTTTCATTGCGGATCACGCATCCAGGCGCGCCCAGATGGCCGCCGTCCACACGCCGGCACACAACAGCAGCGACAGGAATACCGCGGCGCTGGCAATGTCCTTGGCGCGCTTGGACAGGTCGTGCAACTCGAACGAGACGCGGTCGATCGCCGCTTCGATGCCTGAATTGAGCAGTTCGACAATCAACACCAGAAGCACCGACCCCGCGAGCAGGGCGACTTCGGTCCAGTGCCGGCCGACCCAGAAGGCGAGCGGCAACATGAACAGCGCAAGCCACACCTCCTGGCGGAATGCACTTTCGCCGGTGTACGCGGTCTTGAGTCCGGCGATGGAATAACCGGTGGCCCGCATCACCCGGTCGAAGCCGGTGCGGCCCTTGTATGGATTGCTCATGGGGCGCGATTGTGCATGGCGCACGCGTGCCGCGTGCCGCGCTCAGGGGCGCGGAGCAGACACCAGTTGTGTGCCGCAGACCACGTCGTGCCAGAACTGGCGCGACGGGTGCAGAAACGCCAGCCCCGCATAGGCCGCGACGCCGAGCCCGATCACCGCAAAGGTGAGTCCGGGAGAACGAATGCCGCTCAGCCACACCACCGCCAGTGCGGGCACGAACCACAACCAGCTGAGCAAATAGCGCAGAAGCGCACGCGCCTGGCTGACCGGCTGTCCGTATTTGTCCAGCAACCGGACGTGCCACGCCTTCATCGCGACCGTCTGGCCGCCATGTGACCAGAACCAGGCGAAGTAAATGCCCATCACGACGAACATGAAGGCCTGCAACCCGTGCCTGCCTTCAAGGGCATGACGCTGTTGGGTCAGGCTGGAAAACAGGTAGCCCGCGATCATCACGACACCGAACAGCAGAACCCCTTCGTACAGGAAGGAGGCCATCCGTCGCCACACGCTGGGCGTGCGCAAGGTGAGGGCCAAAACAGGAATCGGAGTGGGTGCTGCTGCCGTCACGGACGCCCGGTCGGTGCCGAAGCCGACGCTGATCGTGTCGCAGCGCCTTGCGGGCCCCGGCGAGGCAGCAAGGTTGCTGCATTGACGAACTCGGGCGAGGCGGCGATCTTGGGCATGCCGGTTTGTTGATGCGCAGGGGGAGCGGTCCGTTTGGAAATCAGGTTGGTCGTCGCGCCCGGCTGTGCTTGCACGACCGTGGGTGCCACTGACCTGGGAGGTGGGGCGAACGTCGGGTTCGGCACGATGTTGGATTTGGTCTGCGCTTGATCTCTTGCGACCTTCGCACCACGCTCTGTACGCGGCACGGCTTCGGTTGGCCGCGAGCCCACAGTTGCTGGCACCGAAGCGGCCCTGGACGCCAATTGACGCTTCTGCTCCGGAGGCAAGGCTTGGTAGGCCTCCCACTGAGCCTGACGATTCTGCGGTGCTGCCCTGGTCGCTTCCTGGAACTGCAGCCGCACCCGGCCCCGTTGCTCCGGGGACATGCGCGCCCAGTCCGACATCTGGGTCTGGATGCGCGAGCGCTCCTCGGGCGGCATGGCGGAAAACCGTCCCGCGATGTCGAGCCACTTCTGCTTGCTGTCAGCGTTGATGCTGGCCCAGTCCTTCTCAAGCGGCTTGAGAGACGCGCGCTGGTCAGCCTTCAAATCCGCAAATCGGGGACCTTGCTCGGCGCGCTGTGAGCGCGGCAACGGTGGCGCAACGACTGTCGGTGAGCCTGCCGGTTGAGCCACGCTGTGCGGCGGCATCGTCAGGGCAAACAGCGTTAGAACGCACGCCACCAGGGCTGCACCCGGGCTCGCTCGCTTGGGCGCGCTGTCGCACTTCATGGCCCGGATTGCTCAGTCGCGAATTGTCTTGAGGAACTCGACGAACCCAGGGTCGCCATAGGCGGCGACGGGAACGTCGTCGCCCAGCAAGGCAGCATCGACTTCCGCCGCAGCGTCGATCTGCGAGCGCGTGTGCAGGTTCTGGATGAATACCAGCCCGAGAACCAACGCGGCCAGCGGCAACACCGAACCGAAGCGGACCCACCAACTGGTGCCTGAGCCACCGGGATGCAGTTTCAGAGCGACGCTGCCTGCACCGTTGGCCGACACCGCTGCCGGCATTGGCTGGGCGGCGTGAACGGCCCGCGCGCGATCCATTGCCTGTGACCGAGCGAAGCGAAGGCGCTCGCTCACGTCGTGGGGTGTCAGGTCGGCGTTCTCGCTCAGGCGTGCAACGACCAGCAGGGCAAAGCGCGATTGCAGCGCCTCCAACCCCAACTTTGCCTGATAAGTGTTTGTCTGGTTCATAGCGTGATTCCCTTGGTCCTGAGAGCCTTCGCCAAAGCATGCACGGCACGTGAGCAATGCGTCTTGACACTCCCCTCGGAGCAGCCCATTGCAGACGCTGTCTCAGCGACATCGAACTCTTCCCAGTAACGCAGCAGGAATGCTTCTCGTTGACGCCCGGGGAGTTGCGCCACTTCGGCCTCAATGACTAGCAGGATTTGCGCCCGCGAAACCGAGTCTGCGGCACTCTCGGTGCCGGTTGTACCGTCCAGCGCTTCCAGCGTTTCGAGAATGTCGAAATCGCCGTCATCGCCAGCCGGTTCGAAATCGGAAAAGTTCTTGAGGACGCCGGAACGCACCTTCTTGCGCCGAAAGTAATCCATCGTGGCGTTGGACAGGATGCGCTGAAACAGCAATGGCAGCTCGGCGGCCGGCCGGTCGGCATACTTTTCGGCCAACCGGATCATCGCGTCCTGCACGATGTCCAGCGCAGAGTCGTCGTCGCGCACTGCATAGCTGGCGCGCTTGAAGGCCCGCTTTTCGACGCTCTTGAGGAAGTCTGATAGTTCTTTTTCGGATGCCAAGGATTACGCGCCTCGGGCCGCAGCCCATCTGGTCGAGCGGGATTATCACACCGCACTGGTTTGACTCGTTCGAGTGCGAGTTGCGCGACGCAGCGGTGCCATAATGCTGCTTTGCACAACAGTTGGGTCACTGACTGGTCGTCCAATCCGGGCGCCCGGTTTTTTTGATCGCGCAGGCACCACACCCGCCTCACGAGGGCCAGGAGAGGTGCACCAATGGTTTTTCGTCAGAGAAATTCACAAAGGTTCGAAATGGACATGTCTGCCGCGGAAGTCAAACGTGCTGCCCAAGCACAACCGCACCCTTCTCACGCGGAGCTGAACGGCTCTGAAATTCTCGTCCGCAGCCTTCAAGCCGAAGGTGTCAAGTTCCTCTGGGGTTACCCCGGAGGCGCAGTTCTGTACATCTACGACGCGCTGTACAAGCAGAACAGCATCGAACATGTATTGGTGCGACATGAGCAAGCCGCCGTCCACGCCGCCGACGGTTATGCGCGTGCCACCGGCGAGGTCGGCGTTGCGCTGGTCACCTCCGGCCCCGGCGTCACCAATGCAGTCACCGGTATCGCGACGGCCTACATGGACTCGATCCCGATGGTGATCATCACCGGCCAGGTGCCCACGCCCGCGATCGGGCTCGATGCCTTCCAGGAATGCGACACCGTCGGCATCACGCGCCCCATCGTGAAGCACAACTTCCTCGTCAAGGACGTGCGTGACCTCGCGATGACCATCAAGAAGGCGTTCCACATCGCCCGAACGGGCCGGCCCGGCCCGGTGGTGATTGACATTCCCAAGGATGTTTCGCTCAAGACGGCAGCATTTCACTATCCCGCCACGGTGGAAATGCGGTCGTACAACCCTGTTCGAAAGGGCCACGGCGGGCAAATTCGCAAGGCCGTTCAACTGCTGCTGGCGGCGAAGCGCCCCTACATCTATTCCGGTGGCGGCGTGATTCTCGGCAATGCGTCGGCCGAGTTGCGCGAACTCGTGCATCTGCTGGGCTATCCGTGCACCAACACCTTGATGGGCCTGGGCGCGTTTCCGGCAAGCGACCCGAAGTTCCTCGGCATGCTGGGCATGCACGGCACTTACGAAGCCAACATGACGATGCAGAACTGCGATGTTCTGCTGGCGGTCGGCGCCCGCTTCGACGACCGGGTCATCGGGAATCCGAAGCACTTCGCGTCCGTCGAGCGCAAGATCATCCACGTCGACATCGACCCGTCGTCCATTTCCAAGCGGGTGAAGGTCGACATCCCCATCGTGGGCGATGTCAAAGACGTGCTGCAGGAGTTGATCTTCCAGATCAAGGAGGCTCAGGCCAAACCGGACGTCCGGGCACTTGCGGCCTGGTGGGGACAGATCAACGAATGGCGCAAGCGAGAATGCCTGAGCTACAAGAACAGCACGGAAGTCATCAAGCCGCAGTTCGTGGTCGAAACGCTGGCCCGCCTGACGCGGGGCAGCGACGTCTACATCACCTCAGATGTCGGCCAGCATCAAATGTGGGCAGCGCAGTATTTCCCATTCGAAGAGCCGCGCCACTGGATCAATTCCGGTGGTTTGGGCACGATGGGTGTGGGTCTGCCGTACGCGATGGGCATCAAGCTGGCGAAACCGGATTCAGACGTTTTTTGCGTGACCGGTGAGGGCTCGATCCAGATGTGCATCCAGGAACTGTCGACCTGCCTGCAGTACAAGACGCCGGTCAAGGTGGTGTCGCTGAACAACCGCTACCTCGGCATGGTGCGGCAGTGGCAACAGATCGATTACGGCGGCCGCTACTCGCACAGCTACATGGACGCGCTGCCCGACTTCGTGAAGCTCGCCGAGGCTTACGGACACGTCGGTATCAAGGTGGAGCACCCAGCCGACGTGGAGGGGGCGCTTCGCGAAGCCATCCGGCTCAAGGATCGCACCGTCTTCCTGGACATTCGCACCGACCCGACGGAGAACGTCTGGCCGATGGTCAAGGCAGGCCAGGGCATCTCGGAGATGCTGTTGGGGTCCGAAGACCTGTGACCCGCCTGAAGCCGGTGCGGGGCAGGGCGTTATCGCGCCTTCCAACCCACCGGCGGATGGCGTGAAGCGGCTTCGGAGATTTTGAATCCTTTGCTTGAACCCGCGTGGCCACGGGCCTTCGGTTACCGCCGATTGCCTCAAGAGCGCGCCCAAACCACACCATGAAACACATCATTGCCTTGCTGCTCGAGAACGAGCCTGGTGCGCTGTCGCGCGTGGTCGGCCTTTTTTCTGCACGCGGCTACAACATCGAAAGCCTGACCGTGGCGCCGACGGAAGACGCCTCGCTGTCGCGCATGACCATCGTCACCACCGGATCCGACGAGGTGATCGAGCAAATCACCAAGCACCTGAACCGTCTCATCGAGGTGGTGAAGGTGGTGGACCTGACCGAGGGCGCATTCACCGAACGAGAACTGATGCTGATCAAGGTGCGTGCCGTCGGCAAGGAACGCGAAGAGATGAAACGCATGGCGGACATCTTCCGCGGCCGCATCATCGACGTGACCGAGAAGACCTACACCATCGAGTTGACCGGCGATGCGTCCAAGCTCGATGCCTTCATCGAAGCGATCGACCGCACCGCCATTCTGGAAACCGTGCGCACCGGCACCAGCGGGATCGGTCGCGGCGAGCGCATCCTGCGCGTTTGATTTTTCGACCCACCTACCCGCATTGACTGACCTGATCTGAAGGAGAGAAGCATGAAGGTTTACTACGACAAAGACGCCGACATGTGCCTGATAAAAGGCAAGAACGTCACCATCATCGGCTACGGTTCGCAGGGTCTTGCGCACGCTCAGATTCTGAACGACAGCGGCGTGAAGGTTACCGTCGCATTGCGCAAGGGCGGTGCGTCTTGGGTGAAGGTCGAGAAGGCCGGCCTCAAGGTCGCCGAGATTGCCGAGGCTGTGAAAGCCGCCGACATCGTGATGATGTTGCTGCCCGATGAGCAGATCGCAACGGTCTACAAAAACGACGTCGAGCCCCACATCAAGCAAGGCGCTTCACTGGCGTTTGCCCATGGCTTCAACGTCCATTACGGGCAGGTCGTGCCGCGCGCCGACCTCGATGTGTGGATGGTTGCGCCGAAGGCACCGGGCCACACCGTTCGTTCCACCTACACCCAGGGCGGCGGCGTGCCGCACCTGATCGCCGTCCATTCAGACAAGACCGGCAAGGCGCGCGACCTGGCACTGAGCTACGCGGCGGCCAACGGCGGCGGCAAGGCTGGCGTCATCGAAACCAACTTCCGTGAAGAAACCGAAACCGACCTGTTCGGCGAGCAGGCGGTGTTGTGTGGCGGCGCTGTCGAACTCATCAAGGCAGGTTTCGAGACGCTGACCGAAGCCGGCTACGCACCCGAGATGGCCTACTTCGAGTGCCTGCACGAGTTGAAGCTGATCGTCGACCTGATTTATGAGGGCGGCATCGCCAACATGAACTACTCGATCTCGAACAATGCGGAGTACGGCGAATACGTGACCGGCCCGAAGATCGTCACCGAGGACACCAAGAACGCGATGCGTCAGTGCCTGAAGGACATTCAGACTGGCGAATACGCCAAGAGCTTCATCATCGAAAACCGCGCCGGCGCGCCGACGCTGCTGTCGCGCCGCCGTCTCACGGCCGAGCATCCGATCGAGGTGGTTGGGGAGCAGCTGCGCGCGATGATGCCGTGGATCAAGAAGAACCGGCTGGTGGATCAGTCGAAGAACTGAGTTCAATGCTTCGGTCGAATCAGGCCGCATGGGTTCACCGTGCGGCTTTTTTTCGTTTTCTCGTGCGGTATCCTTCAAGCCATGAGTGAGATACAGGATGTTGTGGGCACTGCAAGCGACCACGTGGACGCCCCTCCACGGCCGCGCCGCAAGGGCATCTACATCCTGCCGAATCTGTTCACGCTGGCAGCGTTATTCGGTGGCTTCTACGCCATCGTGATGGCCATGAACGGTCGCTTCGAACAGGCTGCCATCGGCGTCTTCTGTGCGATGGTGCTGGACAGCCTGGACGGTCGCGTCGCGCGCATGACGAACACGCAAAGCACCTTCGGCGAACAGATGGACAGCCTCTCCGACATGGTCTCGTTCGGTGCTGCTCCCGCGCTCATCGTGTACGAGTGGGCCCTCAAGGGAATGGGCAAACCAGGGTGGATCGCGGCCTTTGTCTACTGTTCATGCGCTGCCCTCCGACTGGCGCGCTTCAATACCAACCTGACGGTGGTTGACAAGCGCTTTTTTCAGGGGCTGCCCAGCCCGGCTGCCGCCGCCATCGTGATGGGCTTCATCTGGTTGATGGACGACCGCGGGTTCAAGGGCGGCGCGGAAGGTGCATGGCTGGCCTGGACCGCCTTTGCAGTCACTCTGTATTCCGGCCTCACGATGGTCACCAACGTGCCGTTCTACAGTTTCAAGGACGTGAGCTTCAAGCGCACGGTGCCCTTCATCGTGATCGTGGCCATTGCGCTTGCGATTGCTCTCATCAACCTGCATCCCCCATTGGTGCTGTTCGCGTTGTTCGTGGTGTACGGCACTTCGGGGTACGGCGTTTATGTGTGGAAGCGGATGAAGGGCAAGCCGGTGAGCATGATCGCCACTTCGACGGACGAGCCCGACGAGCAAGGCCTGCATCGCTGATGCGCGCGTGCTACATTCTGGGCATGACGTTGCCGATCCATATCACGCTGGCGCTACTCCTAGAGGTACCACGGGTGCGCTGATCGTCCACGTCCAAACGTCTTCGTCTCAACGGCCCGCATGCAACCCGCAGCGGGCCGTTTTGCTTTGTGTCGCGCGGGTGCAAAACATGAAACCCGAGGATCGCCATGTTGCAGCAACCCCAATCCAAGTACCGGGCTTTCACGCCGGTGACCTTGCCTGATCGGCGCTGGCCCGACGCCGTGCTGACGCGCCCGCCGCTGTGGTGCAGCGTCGATCTGCGCGACGGCAACCAGGCGCTCATCGAGCCGATGGACAGCGACCGCAAGCTGCGCATGTTCGAGATGCTGGTGCGCGTGGGCTTCAAAGAGATCGAGGTCGGTTTCCCGTCAGCGTCACAGACCGATTTCGACTTCGTGCGGCTGTTGATCGAGCGCGATCTGGTACCTGACGATGTGACGATACAGGTGCTGACTCAGGCGCGCGAGCCCTTGATCCGGCGCACCTTTGAGTCTCTGGTCGGTGCCCGGCAAGCGGTGGTTCATCTCTACAACGCAACCGCGCCGGTGATGCGCAAGGTGGTGCTCGGCATGAACCAGGATGAGGTGGTGGAGCTTGCGGCCTCGCATGCTCGATTGATCAAGTCCATGGCCGAGGCCCAGCCAGAAACCCGCTTCACGTATCAGTACTCGCCGGAGATGTTTTCCGGCACTGAACTCGAATTCTCGAAGCGCGTGGTCGATGCCGTGACCGATGTCTGGCAAGCCACTTCCAAGCGCAAATGCATCATCAATCTTCCGTCCACGGTGGAGCATTCGACGCCCAACATCTTCGCCGACATGATCGAGTGGATGCACCGCCACCTCGCACGGCGCGACGCGATCGTGCTGTCGGTACATCCGCACAACGATCGGGGCACCGCCACGGCAGCCGCTGAATTGGCCCTGATGGCGGGAGCCGATCGCATCGAAGGCTGCCTGTTCGGCAATGGCGAGCGCACCGGCAACGTCGACCTGGTCAATCTTGCGCTGAATCTGTACACGCAAGGCGTGTCTCCCGGGCTGGACTTTTCGGACATCGATGAGGTGCGGAGGTGTGTGGAACACTGCAACCAACTCCCGGTCCATCCCCGCCACCCGTACGCTGGCGATCTGGTCTACACCTCATTCTCGGGTTCGCACCAGGACGCGATCAAGAAGGCCTTTGCCGCTCGTCAGACGGATGACCTGTGGGACATGCCCTACCTGCCCATCGACCCCAAGGATCTGGGCCGCAGCTACGACGCCGTGATCCGCGTGAACAGTCAATCGGGCAAGGGCGGCATTGCCTACCTGCTGGAAGCGGAACACGGCATCGAGCTGCCACGCCGCCTGCAGATCGAGTTCAGTCAGGTGGTGCAAGCCGTTCTGGACGACACCGGCAAAGAGCTGGGTGCTGCCGAGTTGTGGCGCATCTTCTGCACCGAGTACGGCACAGGAGAAGCCGCATCGACCCGTGTGTCCAATCCCTTGATCACCGATTGCGATGACGGTTCGATCACGGTTGAAGCGCGGGTCGAACTGGGCGGCCGCGCGGTGGCTGTCGCGGGGCAGGGCACCGGCCCCATCGACGCGTTCGTGAACGGCCTGAACCACCATTTGACATTGCCGCTGCGCGTGCTTGACTACCACGAGCACGCCATCGGCAGCGGTGCCGATGCCAAGGCGGTGGCATACCTGGAGTTGCGCATCGGTGACGCCTGCACGCTGTTCGGCGTGGGCATCGACGCCAGTATCGTGTCCGCATCGCTGAAGGCCATCGTGTCGGGGCTGCAGCGGGCGAGCCATCGCAGCGTGTTGCAACCCGCGCTGGGAATTGCAGGATGACGCCGACGACAATTTCGACAACTCGAGGAGTTTCTTCATGACCGACAAACTGATCATCTTCGACACCACTTTGCGTGATGGTGAGCAATCGCCCGGCGCATCCATGACCAAGGACGAAAAGCTGCGCATCGCGCGCCAACTCGAACGCCTCAAGGTCGACGTGATCGAGGCCGGTTTTGCGGCGTCGTCTAACGGTGACTTCGAAGCCGTCAAGGCGATCGCCCACGCCATCAAGGACAGCACGGTTTGCTCCCTGGCCCGCGCCAACGACCGTGATATTTCGCGGGCTGCCGAAGCCTTGGCAGGTGGCGCTTCCACGCGCATCCATCTGTTCTTGGCCACCAGCGCGCTGCACATGGAAAAGAAGTTGCGCATGACGCCTGACCAGGTGTTCGAGCAGGCCCGCTTGTCCACGCGCTTTGCCCGCAACCTCAGCGGCGATGTGGAGTTTTCGCCCGAGGACGGGTATCGCTCGGACCCCGATTTTCTGTGCCGCGTGCTTGAAGCGGTGATCGCCGAAGGTGCGACCACCATCAACATCCCGGACACCGTGGGTTACGCCGTTCCCGAGTTGTACGGCCAATTCATTCTGAACTTGCGCCAGCGCATCCCCAACGCCGACAAGGCGATCTGGTCGGTGCATTGCCACAACGATCTCGGCATGGCGGTGGCCAACTCGCTCGCGGGCGTGATGCTCGGTGGCGCACGGCAGGTCGAGTGCACCATCAACGGCCTCGGCGAGCGGGCTGGCAACTGCTCGCTGGAAGAGGTGGTGATGGCGGTGAAGACGCGGCGTGACTACTTCGGGCTCGATATCGGCATCGACATTTCGCATATCGTGGCGGCCTCCAGGCTGGTGTCTCAGACCACTGGCTTCGTGGTGCAGCCAAACAAGGCGGTGGTCGGCGCAAATGCGTTCGCGCACGCGTCCGGCATTCACCAGGACGGGGTGCTGAAAGCCCGCGACACCTACGAGATCATGCGTGCGGAGGATGTGGGCTGGGCCGCCAACAAGATCGTGCTGGGCAAGCTGTCGGGGCGCAACGCCTTCAAGCTGCGGCTGACCGAACTCGGCATCGACATGGAGTCCGAAGCGGAGATCAACGCCGCGTTCGCGAAGTTCAAGGAGCTCGCCGACCGCAAGAGCGACATCTTCGACGAGGACATCCTGGCGCTGGTGATGGACGAGGCCGTGACCACCGAACACGAGCACTACCGCTTGCTCGCGCTCTCGCAACACTCGGAGATGGGTGAGCGTCCGCAGGCCAGCGTCGCCTTCGCCGCAGGTCCGCTCGAGCACCACGCTGAAAGTGATGGCAACGGCCCGGTCGACGCCAGCCTCAAGGCCATTGAGTCGAAGCTGAAAACTGGTGCCGAAATGCTGCTGTATTCGGTCAATGCCATCACGTCAGGCAGCACAGAATCTCAAGGCGAGGTGACGATCCGGTTGCAGCACGGTGGCCGGGTTGTCAACGGCGTCGGTGCCGATCCGGATATCGTCGTAGCGTCTGCCAAGGCCTACCTTGCGGCGTTGAACAAGTTGCACAGCAAGATCGAGCGCGTCGCAGCCCAGGGATGACGTTATGTGACATTCCTGACATATTCCTCGCAGTGACTTGAGGAAAAGCGCGTAAGTTTTTGATCTTGCGCGCTTTTTTCCTTTCACCTACACTCGCACCAGCGAGCACACCGGGGCGATTTGTGGCGATTCTCAAGAAACTGTTGGCGGTCAGCGTGGTGGTTTTTCTCGTCTCGTTGAGCGCACCCACGGTGGCGGCGGTGTCGAAGGCGGCGAAGAAGCCGTTGAATGTCAACGCGAAGCTCGCCAATCCCAGCAAACACGTCGTCGTGCGCACCGGCAAGCGATTCGTGCGTGTGTCCGCCGTTCGGGTCGTGCCCGAGAGGCCGTCCTTCGGACAGGTGTACGGCCTGCACGCCACGACCGACGAGCTCGACCTGAAGTCCAGCGTGGCCCTGGTCCTGGACCAGGACACCAATGAGGTTCTTTTCAGCAAGAACTCGCAGGCCGTGTTGCCGATCGCGTCCATCACCAAGCTGATGACCGCGGTGGTTGTCGCCGAAGCCAAGCTGCCGCTGGACGAGGTGTTGACGGTCACCCAGGACGATGTGGACACCGAAAAGGGAAGCCGCTCGCGCCTGAAGGTGGGCACGCAACTGACCCGCGAAGAAATGCTTCACCTCGCGCTGATGTCATCCGAGAACCGCGCTGCCCACGCGCTCGGCCGCAGTTACCCGGGTGGCTTGACGGTGTTCGTTGCAGCCATGAATCGCAAGGCGGCCGAACTCGGCATGCTGGACACGAAGTACGCCGAACCCACCGGCCTGTCCAGCCAAAACCAGTCAAGCGCGCGAGACTTGGCCACGCTGGTCAACGCAGCCCACCACCACAAGATCATTCGTGAACTGTCGACCTCGCTGGAGTACCAGGTCGGTGTCGGCAACCGGCAGCTTCAATTTCGCAATACCAATGGGCTGGTGCGCAGTCCGTCCTGGGACATCGGTCTGCAGAAGACCGGCTACATCTCCGAGGCAGGGCGTTGCCTGGTCATGCAGGCGAAGATGGCGGGCCGACACCTGATCATGGTGTTTCTCGACTCCAGCGGAAAGTACTCGCGCATCGGCGACGCCGAGCGCGTCCGAAAGTGGATCACCGACGCCGCACCCGCGGTTCAACCGCTGGCGATCCTGCCCAAAGTGACGTCGTGAGTTGCCTTCGCCGGCACCGGCCGGTGCACGCCAGCCGTCGTCATCACGCCTTGTTGCGGTGACCCAGGGCTGAGGAGATTTGTGACGCGGTGTCTTTCAGGCGCGTCAGCCAAGCCTCCTCCAGTCGGTCGGCCGGCGATGAAATCGACAAGCCGGCCACCAGCCTGCCCTGGTCGTCCAGAATCGCTGCCGCCATGCAGCGCACACCCAACTCCAGTTCCTCGTCATCCCGTGCCGTGCCGTACTGCAGTACTTTCGCCAGTTCACGCTCCAGCGTTGGCAGGTCGGTGATGCTGTTCCGCGTGTGGCCCGCCAGGCCGGTGCGGGTGGCGTAGGCGCGGACACGCTGGCTGTCGTCTTGCGCCAGAAACAGCTTGCCCACCGAAGTCAGGTGCAAGGGCGCTCGCCCGCCGATGGCGCGCACCACCTGCATGCCCGAGCGTTCACTGTAGGTTCGCTCGATGTAGACGATCTCGTCGCCCTGGCGCATCGAAAGATTGACGGGTTGGTGCGTCAGCTTGTGCAGTTCGCGCATCGGTCCGAGGGCCGCCTCGCGCACGTCCAGCCTCGCCTTCACCAGATTGCCCAGTTCGAGCAGGCGCATCCCCAAACGGTAGCTTCCAGCCGCGGGGCGGTCGACAAAGCGGCCAATGGTGAGGTCGTTCAGAATCCGGTGCGCGGTCGAGGGGTGCAGGCCGGTTTTCTCGCTGATGGTTTTCAGCGGCACCGGGTCTTGATACGTCGCCAGAACGTCGAGCAGCGCGAAACACCTTTCCAGCACCTGAATCGTGGGAGCCTTGACTTCTGGGTTTTTCATCGTCTGATTTTCACCCAGATTGGCCAAATTTTGTATGGCGAAAATAGTGTTTGCATTCCGGGAGTTTGATCGGACGGCGCGGTGGTTCGCGATCCGTCTCGTTGTGGCGCTGGCAGGCACGTCGTGGCTGGCTACTTCAGGCGCGTCGACAGAAGCGGCGTCGGCACCGCCGGCACACGCTTCAGGCTCGGCACCGGCGGGGGCGACATCCACGCCAACACCTGCGTCCAGCCCGCCACCCAGAGCCTGGGTCAACGTGCCCCGCACCGTGGGACGACTCACCGCCGCCGACCTGGGGCTGGTGATCAACACCGCCGATCCCTACTCGGTCGAAGTCGGCGAGTTCTACGCGGCGGCAAGAAAGCTGTCGGCTCGACAGGTCCTGCGTGTCGAGATTCCCGTGAAGCCGGTGCTGACCCCGGAAGAGTTCTCGCTGCTGGCGGCCAGGATCGAAGACCACTTCGGTGAGCAAACGCAAGCCCTGGCACTGGCCTGGACGGTTCCCTACGCGGTCAACTGCAACTCGATCACAGGGGCGCTCGCATTGGGTTACGACGCGGCACTGTGTGCGCAGTCGTGCTCGCCTTCGCGACCGTCGCGCTACTTCAACTCGATTTCCACCAAGCCGCTGCGCGATCTGAAAATGCGACCGTCGATGCTGCTTGCCGCGAACGACGTGGCCGCAGCCGAGCAGATGATCGAACGCGGCGTGGCCGCGGACCGCACGCTCGGGCTGCGCGGCGCGCCGCCTGTCCACGCCCATTACCTGATCACCACAGACCGTGCGCGCAGCGTGCGATCGCCCTTGTTCCCGCCAGCCGGACTGCTCAGGCGCCAGGGTGTCGAGGTGCATGTGGATGCGCAGCAGGTGCTGGAGGGTGCGTCTCGCCTGCTGCTGTACCAGACCGGGCTGACGCGTGTCGACAAGCTGGACACCTTGACCTGGGTGCCCGGCGCGGTGGCCGATCACCTGACTTCGTTCGGTGGCCGTCTGGACGCGAAGACCGGGCAGATGAGCGCGCTGGAATGGATCGCCTCCGGGGCGACCGCGACCTACGGCACCGTGTCCGAGCCCTGCTCGCACCCGCAGAAGTTCCCGCACCCGCAGTTGCTGCTGCTGAACTACATGCAGGGCAGCACGGTGCTCGAGGCGTACTGGAAAAGTGTGGCCTGGCCGCAGCAGGGCGTGTTCGTGGGCGAGCCGCTGGCGGCACCGTTCGCTCGGCAATAGTGCCGAGCAGCGCGTTCGTTCAGCCCACTCTGCGCGCTGCCGCCACGCCCGATCGCACGGCCCCTTCCAGCGTGGC
>JANNEI010000097.1:0-4994 GCA_031378565.1 Burkholderiales bacterium | reverse complement strand
TGCTGACCGAGGTCTACAAGCTGCCCGCCGACAAGCTGTGGGTCACGGTGTATGCCGAGGACGACGAGGCCTACGACATCTGGCACCAGCAGATCGGCGTGCCGGCCGAGCGCATCGTGCGCATCGGCGACAACAAGGGCGGGCGCTATGCGTCCGACAACTTCTGGATGATGGGCGACACCGGCCCGTGCGGTCCGTGCACCGAAATTTTCTACGACCACGGCCCCGAGATCGCTGGCGGCCCGCCGGGCTCGCCGACCGAAGACGGCGACCGCTACATCGAGATCTGGAACAACGTGTTCATGCAGTTCAACCGCGACGAAGCCGGCGTGATGCACAAGCTGCCCAAGCCCAGCGTGGACACCGGCATGGGGCTGGAGCGCTTGACCGCGGTGCTGCAGCATGTGCACAGCAACTACGAGATCGATCTGTTCGTGAATTTGCTGGCGGCTGCGAAGAAGGCCGTCGATGCGGCGGGTGGCGGCGAAGTTGGCAGCGGCAGTGACAAAGACTCGCCGTCGCTGAAGGTGAACGCCGACCCCATTCGCGCCTGCACCTTCACGGTCGTCGACGGCGTGATCCCGAGCAACGCCGGTCGCGGTTACGTGCTGCGCCGCATCACCCGCCGCGCCATTCGCCACGGCTACAAGCTGGGTGCGCGCAAGCCGTTCTTCCATGCGCTGGTGGCGGCGCTGGTGGCCGAGATGGGCGATGCGTATCCCGAGTTGCGCCAGGGCGAGAAACGTGCGACCGAGGTGTTGAAGCAGGAGGAGGAAGGCTTCTTCCGGACCATCGCGAACGGGATGGAGATTCTTGAGGCCGAGCTGGCGTTACTCCCTCTCCCTCTGGGAGAGGGCAGAGGTGAGGGAGCGGTGGCCGCACGAGGCCCCCACCCCAACCCTTCCGCAGGGAGGGAAGGAGCCGCAGTGTTGAACGGCGACGTGGCCTTCAAGCTGCACGACACCTTCGGTTTTCCGCTCGACCTGACCGCCGATGTCTGCCGAGAGCGGGGTGTCACGGTCGACGAAGCCGGCTTCAACCGCGCGATGGACCGCCAGCGCGAACAGGCCCGCGCCGCCGGTAAGTTCAAGAAGGCACAGGGCCTGGAATACAGCGGCGCTGCCACCGCATTCCACGGCTACGAGCAGTTGTCGCACGAGGGCTCAAAGGTCACGGCCGTGTATGTCGACGGCAGCGCAGTCACCAGTGCCAAGGCCGGCGACGACGCGGTGATCGTGCTCGACGAGACGCCGTTCTATGCCGAGTCCGGTGGCCAGGCAGGCGACACCGGCGAGCTGCGCAACGCCACCTCGCGCGTCATCGTCGAAGACACGATCAAGGTGCAGGCCGCGGTGTTCGGCCACCATGGCCGCGTCGTCGAAGGCGAGATCAAGGTCGGAGATGCGTTGAACGCGAAGGTCGATGCCGAACGGCGCATCAAGACCGTGCGAAACCACAGCGCGACGCACCTGATGCACAAGGCGCTGCGCGAGGTGCTGGGCGACCACGTTCAGCAAAAGGGCTCGCTGGTGGATGCCGAGCGCACCCGCTTCGACTTCGCGCACAACGCGCCGATGACCGCCGGGCAGACGGCAGAAGTCGAGGCGCTGGTGAATGCCGAAATCCTCGGCAACGTCGCCACGCAGGCGCGTGTGTTGCCGCTGGAAGAAGCGCAGAAAACCGGCGCGATGATGCTGTTTGGCGAGAAGTACGGAGACGAGGTTCGGGTGCTCGACATCGGCTCCAGCCGCGAGCTGTGCGGCGGCACGCACGTGACGCGCACCGGCGACATCGGCCTGTTCAAGATCGTCGCCGAAAGCGGCGTGGCAGCCGGCGTGCGGCGTGTCGAGGCGATCACCGGCGACAACGCGCTGACCTATCTGCAGTCGCTCGAAGGCATGGTCAACCAGCTGGCCGGCAGCCTGAAATCGGCACCCGCCGAACTGCCTGCGCGGCTGACGCAGATGCTCGACCACCTGCGCACGCAGGAGAAGGAACTGGCCGCGCTGAAAGGCAAGCTGGCGTCTGCGCAGGGTGACGAGCTGATGGGGCGGGCGGTGGACGTGAACGGTGTCGCGCTGCTCGCGGCGCGTCTGGACGGGGCCGACGCCAAGACCCTGCGCGACACCATGGACAAGCTGAAGGACAAGCTCAAGTCGGCCGTGATCGTGCTGGCCGCGGTCGATGGCGGCAAGGTGCAACTGGCAGCAGGTGTGACCGCCGATGTCACGGCCCGCGTCAAGGCCGGCGACCTGGTCAGCTTTGTCGCGCAGCAAGTGGGCGGCAAGGGCGGCGGCAAGCCCGACCTGGCGATGGCCGGCGGCACCGACCCGTCCCGGCTGGGTGCGGCGCTCGACTCGGTCCAGGCCTGGGTGGCCCCGCGCCTCTGACAGTGGCTGCGTCATGACCGCCTCGCCGATCACGGTTCGCCGTGCCACCTCGAACGACGCCGCGGCGATGGCCCGCATCATGGGCGAGCCTTCGGTGCTCGCCAACCTGATGCAGCTGCCTTTCACCAGCGAGGAGGTGTGGCGCACGCGCCTGGCCGATACCAACGCGGCGGGCCGGCTCGACCTGCCGCTGGTGGCCGAGGTCAACGGCGAAGTGGTGGGCTCGGCCGGCCTGCACCCGACGGGGCCGGCGGCGCGGCGGCGTCATGCGATGACGCTGGGCGTCTCGGTGGCGCTCGATGCGCAAGGCCAGGGCGTGGGCAGCGCGCTGATGGCTGCCATTTGCGACTACGCGGACCGCTGGCTCGGCGTGCTGCGCCTGGAGCTGACGGTGTATGCCGACAACGACGTGGCGATTCGGCTGTACCGCAAGTTCGGCTTCCAGATCGAGGGCACGCACCGCGGCTACGCGCTTCGCGACGGCGTGTATGTGGACGCACTGGCGATGGCGCGCATCCACCCCAGCCCGCCGGGCATCCCGCCGAACAGCCCGTCGAGTGCACTGGTCGAATGAACGAGCGCGTGCTGTGATTTGTGCCGGCGCGCCGACGTGAGCCCGGCGCAAGGCCGCCAGCCTTGCGCAAATGCGACGCCCTCTGACAGTTTCATCCGGCTTCGAGCGCCACCCCGTGCAGCAGGCGGCTGCGCTGTGACACCATGCGGCGCAATCCGCTTTCAACCTTGCGCGCGCCCCATGCCGATCCGTCGTCTGCTGCTTAGCGCCCCCAGGCCGACGACATACGTCGTCCGCCATCCGGCTGGCAGGCCGGATGGCCTTCGCCAGCCACAAAGCCTCTTTCGGGCCTTCGTGCGCGGGCTCAGCCCTCCGAGGGGATGCCGGAAAGTGGCGAAGCCACATTTCCTTGAGAGTTTCGTGCTGTCTCTGGCGTGGCCCCTGGCGTGCCTGCTGGCGTCACCGCTGGCCGCGGCACAGGACCGCGGCGACGGGATTGCGGTGGCCATCGGTGGTGCACTTAAGTACGACAACGACGCCGTCTGGCAGCGGCTGGTCGATCTGGCGGGCGGCAAGGGCGCGAAGTTCGTGGTGTTCGGCACCGCGGCGGGCAACCCCGCCAGATCGGCGCAGGCCATCATCGACGCGCTGCAACAGCGCGGCGCGGTGGCCGAGCACATTCCCGTCGCACCGCGCTTGAAAGACACTGACTACAAGGCCGCCGCGCGCGACCCGGCGC
This sequence comes from Burkholderiales bacterium, assembly GCA_031378565.1. GTDB lineage: Bacteria > Pseudomonadota > Gammaproteobacteria > Burkholderiales > Burkholderiaceae_C > JANYJJ01. The sequence goes on along the minus strand of JANNEI010000097.1, from coordinate 1,351 downwards.
TCGTGGCGCGCGTGCTGGCGGCCCGCGGCGTCTACTTTGCCGGCGGCGCGCAAGAGCGCATCACGCAGGCCTTGCTCGACGACGCCGGCCAGCCCACGCCGGTGCTCGCCGCCATCTGGCAGGTGTACCGCGCGGGCGGCGTGGTGGCAGGCAGCAGCGCCGGTGCGGCCATCATGAGCAGCACCATGTTTCGCGACGCGCAAGACGTGTTGAGCGTGCTGAAGTTCGGCATGGTCGACGGCAAGGAGATCGACCGCGGCCTGGGTTTCGTCGGCCCCGACGTGTTCGTCGATCAGCACTTCCTGAAGCGCGGGCGCTTCGGCCGCATGCTGCCGCTGATGCTGCAAAAAGGCTACAAGCTCGGCGTCGGCGTGGACGAGAACAGCGCCGCCATCTTCCGCGGCGACACGGTGGAAATCATCGGCTACAAAGGTGCGCTGGTGGCCGACCTGACGCAGGCCAGCACCGACAAGGGCATCCCCGAATTCAACCTGCGCAACGCCAGGCTGAGCTACCTCGACCGCGGCGACCGCTACGACCTGAAGACGCGCACCGCCACGCCGTCGCCCGAGAAGCTGCGCGACGTGAAGGTCGATCCGAACGCGGCCGACTTCAAGCCGTACTTCAGCGCCGACGCCTTTTATGCCGACGTGCTGGGCGACACCACGGTCGTCAACCTGATGGCCAACCTGATCGACAACAAGCAGCGCGAAGTCATCGCACTGGCCTTCGGCGCGCCCGACTCGAAGCGCGCCGAACTGGGCTTCGAGTTCCGCTTTCGCAAGTCGCCCGACAGCCTGGGCTACTACACCGGTGCCTTCGGCGGCGAGGACTACACCGTGCTGAACATCCTGCTCGACGTGACGCCGGTCACCCTGGCTCAACCGATGTACCGCGCCGTGCTTGCAAAATGAGCCCCGACCTCGTTCACCGACCCGTCCGCCCAGGAGATGTTTCCATGAAGACACTGCCATCCGTCGCATTCCTGTCCGTTGCACTTCTCGCCGCCGCAGCCTTCAGTGCCCAGGCGGCCGACCTCGGCAAGCTGCGCGTCGGCGTGGAAGGCGCTTACCCGCCGTTCAGCTCGGTCGGTGCCGACGGCAAGATCAAGGGCTTCGACATCGACATCGCGAACGCGCTGTGCGCCGAGATGAAGGCGCAGTGCACCCTGGTGCAGACCGACTTCGACGGCATGATCCCGTCGCTGCAAGCGAAGAAGCTGGACCTGATCGTGGCGTCGATGTCGATCACGCCCGAGCGGCTGAAGGTGGTCGATTTTTCCGACAAGTACTACAAGACGCCGAACAAATTGATCGCCAAGACCGGCGTCGTCATCGACGGGTCGCCGGCC
>JANNEI010000066.1:0-2243 GCA_031378565.1 Burkholderiales bacterium | reverse complement strand
GCGCGGCACCGGGCAGCATGGCGGGCAGCAGGGTCTGGCCGCGCAGGCCGAGGCCGCGCAGCAGCAGGTCATACGCATCGGTCGCGCCGGCAGCGGGGGCCGGCCCGGCGTCGGTGACGGGCGGTGGCACGTCAGACGTATTGAGCGCCGAGGCGCCGCGGCCGGTGTTGTTGGTGGCGGTGCCCAGCGGCACCACGGCCAGGCCGTTGCTGGCCGCGTGGCCTTCCAGCAGACCCTCCAGCGCGTTGGCCGAATCGGCGGCGTCCAGCGTCCAGTCGACCCCCAGCACCACCAGCCGTTCGAGTGGCGAGCCGAAGTTGAACGGCAACGGGTCTTGCCGGCGTTGCAGGTGCACGGCCACGTCGTCCTCGGTCACCTCGATGCCCATGCCGACCAGCACGGCGGCGTCGAACTTGAACAGCCATTCGCGCTCGGGGCCGAACAGCGCGTCCTGCGCCTGACCGGCGCTCGCCAGCGCGGGGTCGAGCTCGGGGCTCATCGGCAGGATGTCGGGCACGTTGCTGCCCCAGGCGCGGAACACCTCGCGCCGGCCCGCCGCGTAGCCGACGGCACAAAAGCGGTCGGGCATCAGCATCGCGTAGGTCTGGCGCGACAAGGTGGTGACGGCCTGCGCCTCGTCGAGGTTGGCGGGGTCGGAGGCACGCACGATGAACTGCGCGCGAGGCGCACGGTAGGCCGCCACCAGCCGACGCCACACGGTCTCGGCGGTGCTGTCGGCAGCGACCACGGCGGCCCAGTAGTCCTGCCCGCCGCGCCGCTCCGCATCGGTCAGGCCGTGCACGTGGCGCATCACGTGAATGGTGTCGGGATAGATGCGGATGGCCAGCTTGGTGCCGCCGTCGCGGTAGCGTGTCTCGATGCGCACCGGCAGCAGCGCCACCGGCACGTCGCCCTGCATCGCTTCCACCATCAGCCCCGGGTCGTCGACCACCAGCAGCCGCTCGGACGCCCGGCTGATCTCGGTGACGAGGCTGGTGCGGTCGCGCGCCATGCCGCCCAGAACGATCTCGGCGCGCTGCTTTTCGGCCTCCAGCGACTCGACGCGAAAGGCCTCGTCGCCGTTGGCCAGCGCCGAGGCCAGTTGCGCGCGCGCCAGCGCCACGTCGACGCGGGCAGCGTCGAGCTTGCCTTGCGAAGCGGCCAGTGCGGTGCGCAAATCGCTGATCGGGCCGCGGTCGATGGGCATCAGGGGCATGAAGGTCTCTCCTCGCGTCGCGATGGGTTCAGGGCAGCAGATCGGCCCCGAGGTAGTAGGCGCGGAACGGGCGCTGCAGCAGCGCGCGGGCCACCAGCGCGGCGTGCGCATTGGCCGGCACCTGGGCCGCGCCGTTGCTGGCCGGGGCGGCACGACGCACCCGGTCCAGCGTCAGGAAGGGGCCGTCGCCGGCGCGGGTCACGTCGCTCCAGAGAACGTCCTTCCAGCTGCCGGCGGCCCCGCGCACGCGGCCGCTGTCGGGCTCGTCGAAACCGAAACGCGGCTCGGTCATCTGTTCTTCCAGCACGAAGCACCACTTGGCGGCCTCGGCCACGGTGGCTGCGATGTCGAACCCCACGTAGACCAGGTCGGGCGGCAGCGGTCCGGCAAAGACCGGCCGCTTGATGATGGCGTCGAGCGTGCGCACCGGCGCAAAGTCGTCCGGCTTGGCCAGCTTGAGGGCGTTCGGATTTTTCAGCTGGGCGTAGACCGTCAGGTTCGGGAACCGCTTCAGCAGCGTCGCGCGGATCACCAGCACCAGCTTGTCGCCATCGACACCCACCGCCTCGGGCGGCGGCGGCTGCTTGCCCAGGGCGATCAGCTGGTTCCAGGTGTGCAACTCGCGGATGTCGGGCTGGTCGTCGAGGCGGTCCCAGAAGTGGCGCATCGGCGTGCCCCGCTGGTCGGTCGGGAAGCGCCGCCACAGCAGCTCTCGCGCCATCTCGTGGTTGACGCCGACCATGAACGATTCGATGAAGCGGTTGTTGGTCTTGGCCAGAACCAGGAAGTCGTTCGGGATCGCGTTGGCACCGGGCATCATCGCCTCGGCGTCCATGCGCGCCAGCCGCCCGCTCATCGGCTCGACGATCTTCGGGTACGCCATCACGCGGTCGAACAGCCGCGGCACGACATAGCGCACATCGAACAGGCCGGCAACGGTCGACAGTTCGTAGGCCATGAACGGGTTCGACAGGCTGCGCGTGACCGGATCCAGCGCCAGCGCACTGCCGCCGATCGACAGCGTGGC
>JANNEI010000812.1:0-2988 GCA_031378565.1 Burkholderiales bacterium | reverse complement strand
GGCCGGCGCACACCGTACTTCCTGATCGGTGCGCTGCTGTGCAGCCTGGGTCTGCTGGTGATGCCGTTCAGCCCGACGCTGTGGTTCGCGGCCAGCGTGCTGTGGATCCTGGACGCCGCCAACAATGTGACGATGGAGCCGTACCGCGCCTACGTGAGTGACCGGCTCGACCACGCACAACATTCGCTGGGCTTCCTCACGCAGGCGGCGTTCACCGGCCTGGCGCAGACGCTGGCCTACCTGGCACCGACGCTGCTGGTGCTGGCCGGCATGAACAAGGACGCGGTCGGTGCCAGCAACATTCCGCACATCACGCTGACGGCGTTCTTGATTGGCGCGGTGTTCTCGTTCACAACAGTGTGGTGGTCGGTGAAAAAGGTGCCGGAACTGCCGCTGACGGCGCAGGAGATCGCAGCGATGCGCGCACGGCCGACCGGCATGCGCGCCACGCTGGCCGACATCTGGACCGCCATCCGCGAGATGCCCCCGACCATGCGCCGCCTGTGGTGGATGGCGCTGTTCCAGTGGTACGGAATGATGTGCTACTGGATCTACATCGTGCCGGCGCTGGCGCAGACGATGTTCGGCACGTCCGACGCGGCCTCGGTGGGCTTTCGCGATGCGGGCCTTCTGAACGGGCAGATCGGCGGCTTCTACAACTTCATCGCCTTCGTCGGCGCGTTCGCGATGATCCCGTTCACGCGCCGCTTCGGTGCCAAGCGGGTGCATGCGCTGTGCCTCACGCTGGCGGGTGTCGGCATGTGGTGCCTGCCGGCCATCCACGACAAGTGGTTGCTGTTCTTGCCGATGATCGGCATCGGCCTGGCCTGGGCCAGCATCATGGGCAATCCGTACGTGCTGCTGGCGGGCAGCATTCCGCCCGAGCGGGCCGGCGTCTACATGGGCATCTTCAACATGTTCATCGTGATCCCGATGCTGATCCAGATGGTCACGCTGCCGCTTGTCTACCACTCGCTGCTGGGCGGTCAGCCTGAGAACGTGATTCGGCTGGCCGGCGTCCTGCTGCTGTGTGCGGCCGTGGCGGTGTTGTTCGTCAAGGTGGCGGCACCGGTTTCCCCCGAACCCGAAGGCGCGCTCACCCCCTCATGAAGAATGAAGTTCAACTGATCGCCTACGCCGACCGCCTGAGTGGCGGTGGTCTGCGCGACCTGCACCGTCTGCTGACAGGGCCACTGGCCGGCGTGTTCGGCGCGGTGCACATCCTGCCGTTCTTCCACACCGTCGACGGTGCGGACGCCGGCTTCGATCCCATCGATCACACGCGGGTCGACGCGCGGCTGGGGGATTGGGACGACGTGCGCGCGCTGTCGACCGAACTCGACGTGATGGCTGACGTGATCGTCAACCACATGTCGTCCGACTCGCCGCAGTTCCAGGACTATTCGCGGCTCGGCGCTGCGTCACGGTTCGACGGCCTGTTTCTGACGCTGGACGTCGTGTTCCCTGACGGCGCATCAGAGGCCGACCTGCGCGCCGTGTACCGGCCGCGGCCCGGCTCGCCCATCACGAACGTGACGCTGGCGAACGGCGAGAAGCGCGCGCTGTGGACCACCTTCACGCCCCAGCAGGTCGACATCGACGTGCTTCACCCGCAGGGCCGCGCCTACCTCGAAAGCATCTTGCAGGTGCTGGCCGACAGCGGCCTGCGGATGATCCGGCTCGACGCGGTTGGCTACGCCATCAAGAAGGCCGGCCAGAACTGCTTCATGCTGCCGGAGACCTTTGCCTTCATCGATGCTTTCGCGGCGCAGGCGCGCGCCCTGGGGCTGGAGGTGTTGGTCGAAGTGCACTCCCACTACCGCAAGCAGATCGAGATCGCCAAGCGGGTCGACTGGGTCTACGACTTCGCCTTGCCGCCGCTGCTGCTGCATGCTTTTTTCTTCAGGACTGCGAGTTATCTGAACACCTGGATGGCGATGCGGCCGACCAACGCCATCACGGTGCTAGACACGCACGACGGCATCGGCATCATCGACATCGGGGCCGATGCGTCCGACCGCATCGGCAAACCGGGCCTGGTGCCGTCGGCCGAGCTGGACCGCTTGGTCGACATGATCCATGCCAACAGCCAGGGCCAAAGCCGCGAGGCCACAGGTGCCGCAGCCTCCAACCTCGACCTGTACCAGGTCAACTGCAGCTTCTACGACGCGATGGGCCGCGACGACCGCGCCTACCTGCTTGCACGCGCGATCCAGTTCTTCATGCCCGGCATTCCGCAGGTGTACTACGTGGGCCTGCTGGCCGGCACCAATGACATGGAGTTGCTGGCGCACACCGGTGTCGGGCGCGACATCAACCGGCGCCGCTACACGCCGCAGCAGGTGGCGCAGGCGCTGCAGCGCGATGTGGTCGAGCGCCTGCTCGGCCTGATACGACTGCGCAACCGGCACCCCGCTTTCAACGGCACGTTTTCGTTCGATGCCGACCTGCCGCACGCACTGCACATGCACTGGGTTCACGGCACCGAGACCGCCACGCTGCGCGTGAACTTCAATGACCTGAGTCACGCGCTGAATTTCGACGGTGCCGACGGGCCGCAACAACTCTCGTTCTGACCGCTGCGGCAAAATAAAAAAAGGGCTGCATCGCTGCAGCCCTTTTTCGTGTAGCAAGATCAGATGCGGCGCGACGAAGCCGTCGCGCCGACGGACATCACATGTCCATACCGCCCATCCCGCCCATGCCGCCCATCCCGCCACCCATGCCGCCGCCAGCGCCCGACTCGTCTTTCGGCGCTTCGGAAACCATGCACTCGGTGGTCAGCATCAGCGATGCGACCGAGGCTGCGTTTTGCAGTGCCGTGCGCGTCACCTTGGTCGGGTCCAGGATGCCCATTTCGATCATGTCGCCGTACTGCCCGTTCTGGGCGTTGTAGCCGTAGTTGCCCTTGCCGGCCAACACCGCGTTCACGACCACGCTCGGCTCTTCACCGGCGTTGGCAACGATGATGCGCATCGGCTCTTCGAT
>JANNEI010000785.1:0-3692 GCA_031378565.1 Burkholderiales bacterium | reverse complement strand
AAGGCAGCCGGTGCGACACACTGCGCGAATTCGTCCCGCAGCCCATCAGAAAGTTCCCTCCATGCGTCTCATCCAACGCCGCCAGCTTCTCGCCGCCGCCTCGTCTGCATGGCTGCCGAGCGCCCTGTTCGCTCAGGCCGGCTGGCCGACGAAGCCGGTGCGCATCGTGGTGCCGTTCGCGCCCGGCGGCACCACCGACATCCTGGCGCGCGCGCTGGCCCCCGAGCTGGGCAAGGCCTTCGGCCAGACCTTCATCGTTGACAACAAGCCGGGGGCGGGTGGCAACCTGGGTGCCGACATCGTTGCCAAGTCAGCGGCCGACGGCTACACGCTGCTGATGGGCACCGTCGGCACGCACGGCATCAACCAGTCGCTGTACCCGAAAATGCCGTTCGACCCGATCAAGGACTTCGCGCCGATCACGCTGGTGGCCGGCGTGCCCAACGTGCTGGTGATGAACCCGGCCAAGGCCGAGGCGCTGAAGATCGCCAGCGTGCCCGACCTGATCCGCCATGCCCGCGCCAACCCCGGCAAGCTGAACATGGCGTCCAGCGGCAACGGCACCTCGATCCACCTGAGCGGTGAGTTGTTCAAGAGCATGACCGGCACCTTCATGGTTCACTTTCCATACCGCGGTTCGGGCCCGGCCCTGCTCGACCTGATCGGCGGCACGATGGACCTGATGTTCGACAACCTGCCGTCGGCGCTGCCGCAAATCAAGGCCGGCAAGCTGAAGGCGTTTGCCGTCACCAGCGCGCAGCGCAGCGCCGCCATTCCCGAGTTGCCCACCATCGCCGAGGCCGGTCCGGTCAAGGGTTTCGACGCCAGTTCCTGGTTCGGCCTTCTGGCACCGGCCGGCACGCCGGCCGACATCGTCAACCGCCTCCAGCAGGAAAGCGCGAAAGCCTTGAGCGCGCCGGCGTTGAAGGAGCGCCTGCTGTCGCAGGGCGCGATCCCCAGCGGCATGCCGCCGGCCGAGTTCGCGGCCTACATCGCGGCCGAGACGAAGAAGTGGGCGCAGGTGGTGAAGAACTCAGGGGCCAAGGTCGACTGACTTGCGATGATGTGATCGCTGCCGTGACACCGAGCTCATCCCCAGCCGCTGCCTGGACTGACCCGCGCCGCGTGCTCTCGCTGCTCGCCCTGTGGCTGCTGGCCACGCTGGGCCTGCGGCCGCTGCTGCTGCCCGACGAGGGCCGCTACGCCAACGTCGCGCGCGACATGCTGGTGTCGGGCGACTGGATGGTGCCGCTGCTGAACGGCCTGCCGTTCTTCCACAAGCCGCCGCTGATGTACTGGCTGGACATGGCCGCGATGGCGCTGGTCGGCGTCAACCAGTTCAGCGCCCGCTTCGCGCCTTTCGTCGGTGCCTGGGTGATGGGGGCGGCGCTGTTCATGGCGGTGCGGCGCTGGCACGGGCCGCAGCAGGCGCGGCGGGCCTTGCTGGTGCTGGCGACCTGCCCGTTCTTCTTCATCGGCGCCCAGTACGCCAACCTCGACATGCTGGTCGGCGGGCTGATCACGGCCACCGTGCTGGCCTTCGCACGCGCGGTCGATGCTGGCGCGCGCTCGCTGCGCTGGCTGCTCATTGCCTGGGCCTTCGCAGCGGCGTCGGTGCTCGCGAAGGGGCTGATCGGATTCGTGCTGCCGGCGTTGGTCATCGGGCCGTGGTTGCTGGCGCAGCGGCGCTGGCGCGACCTGCTGTGGCTGCTGCACCCCGGCGGTCTGGCGGTGTTCGCGGTGCTGGCGCTGCCGTGGTTCGTGCTGATGCAACTGCGCCACCCCGGCTTCTTCGACTACTTCGTCATGGAGCAGCACTTTCGCCGCTTCGCGCAGGCCAGCTTCAACAATGTGCACCCGGCGTGGTTCTACCTGGCCGTGCTGCCGCTGCTGACGCTGCCGTGGAGCCTGTGGCTGCCGGGGGCGCTGCGCAGCGCGTGGCTCGAACGGGCCGGGCCGCAGCGCACGCAGCTGGCGTTGTGGGCCTGGTGGGGGCTGGTGGTGGTGGGATTTTTCTCGCTGCCCAGCTCAAAGCTGGTCGGCTACGTGCTGCCCGCGCTCGCGCCCTGGTGCCTGTTGCTGAGTTTTGCGCTGATGCGGGTCGACAAGGCACCGCGTTGGACCGCCGCCGCAGCAGGCCTGGTCTGCCTGGGCGCGGTGTTGCTGCTGGCGAGCCCCGGCGTGGCGGCACTGTTCAAGATGAAGCTGCCCCTGTCGTCGAAGGCCGCCGCCGCCAATCTGGCCGCGCAGATCGCGCCCGGCGACCGCGTGGTGTTCGTCGACGAGATGTTCTACGACCTGCCGTTCTACGCCGGCCTGAAGCAGCCACCGGTCGTGGCCAGCGACTGGGCCGATCCCGAGCTGGCCAAGCGCGACAACTGGCGCAAGGAGCTGTTCGATGCGGCGCGTTTCGACCCGGCGCGCGGGCGCGAACTGCTGTGGCCGATCGACCGCCTGAACGAACTCACCTGCCATGCCGGCACACCCTCGCAAGCCACCTGGTTCGTGCTGAAGCCGGCCACGCAAGCGCGCATGGCCCAGGTTCCTACGGCCGTCGCAATGAGCTACAGCGTCTACCCCGACCGCGAGCCGATGCTGATGCGCGCACCCGCCCGGGCCTGTCCTTGACGCGCAGGGTCGCATGACGCGGTTCCTTCGCTACGTGGGCGTCGGCGCCGTCTCTACCGCGCTGCACTACGCGGTGCTGGCCGCGTGTGTCGAGCGGGCTCACTGGCCGGCCTGGCTGGCTTCCGGCTTCGGCGCGGTGGTGGGGGCGCAGTTGGCCTTCCTGGGCAACCGCCGGTTCACCTTCGGGCACGCAGGCGCGGTCGGCCCGGCGTGGCTCAAGTTCATGGGCACCGCCGGGGCCGGCGCGTTGCTGGGCATGGCGGTGGTGGCGCTCGGTGTCGCGCTGGGCTGGCACTACCTGGCGGCCCAGGTGGCGGCCACGCTGTGCAGCCTGGCGCTGACCTTTTCGGTCAACCGGTTCTGGACGTTTCGCTGAACTGCCAAACGCTGCCGAGTTGCACATCGGCGGCGGCCAGGTCGTCGCTGAACGCGGCGCTGGCGAGGTAGGCGTGTTCGCGCACGCGCGCCGACGCGATCGGGTCCGCCTCGGCATCGGCCGCGCCGGGGTGGCAGAACAGCATGCCGCCGTCGGCCGGTAGCGCGGCCAGCCAGGCTTGCATCAACGCGCGGTAGTTCACCGTCTCGAAGTCGTAGACGCCCAGCAGCGACCGGTTGTGCCGAATGCGGCGCTGCCACAGCAAGCGCTGCAGCGTGACGCCGCCGGTGTTGGCGATCAGGAATCGCTTCAAGTCGAAGCCTGGCCCCACCACCCGCGCCGTGCTGCGCACCGCCGGCGGTGCGGCCATGCGGCCCAGGGCGTCGAGCAGCACGCCGCGCACGCCGGGCAGGTGGTGCACGTGCTGGTGGCCGTCGATGTAGTCAGGCCCCTGAGCTGCGCTGTCGCTGAACGTTGCGAGCTGGGCCTGGAATTCAGCGGCGATGGCGGCCTGCGGCAAGGCGCGCAGGTGCGCCTTCAGGATCAAGCTCGGCAGCGACAGAAACCGCGGCCAGACACGGCGCATCTCGGCGCTCAGCGGCGCACCTTCGGTCAGGTTGAAGTGCAGGCCGCGCTGAATGTTGGGCGGCAGTCCACGCAGCAACGGCGCCTGCGCGTGCCAGTGGCC
>JANNEI010000740.1:0-1541 GCA_031378565.1 Burkholderiales bacterium | reverse complement strand
CGGGCGACTACATCGTGGTCGAGGCCGACGAGTCGGACGCCTCGTTCCTGAACCTGCTGCCGGTGATGGCGGTGGTCACCAACATCGACGCCGATCACATGGACACCTACGGCCACGACTTCGCGAAACTGAAGCAGGCCTTCGTCGAATTCATCCACCGCATGCCGTTCTACGGCGCGGCCATCCTGTGCAGCGACGACCCCGGCGTGCGTTCCATCATGCCGATGATCTCGCGCCCGATCGTGACTTACGGCTTCGGTGAAGACGCGATGATTCGCGCCGTCGGCGTGCAGGCGCACGCGGGGCAGATGCGCTTCACCGTGCAGCGCCGCAACGGCGTGCAGATGCCCGAGTTGCAGGTCACGCTGAACCTGCCGGGCGACCACAACGTGCTGAATGCGCTGGCGGCGATCGCGGTGGCGACCGAGCTCGAACTGCCCGATGCGGCCACCATCAAGGGCCTGGCCGAATTCCACGGCGTCGACCGGCGCTTCCAGCGCTACGGCGAGTTGCCGGTGAGCGTGACTCAGGGCGGCGGCAGCGCGGGTTCGACCTTCACGCTGATCGACGACTACGGCCACCATCCCGCCGAGATGGCGGCCACGCTCGCCGCCGCGCGCGGTGCCTTCCCCGGCCGGCGGCTGGTGCTGGCCTTCCAGCCGCACCGCTACACCCGCACCCGCGACTGCTTCGAAGATTTCGTCAAGGTCATCGGCCAGGCCGACCTGGTGCTGTTGGCCGAGGTGTATGCCGCCGGCGAGGCACCCATCGTCGCGGCCGACGGCCGGGCGCTGGCGCGTGCGCTGCGCGTGGCGGGCAAGGTCGACCCGGTCTTCGTCGACGACATCGCCGACATGCCGCAGGTCATCGTCGACCAGGTGCGCGGCGGCGACGTGGTGATTTCCATGGGCGCGGGAACCATCGGCGGCGTGCCGGCCCGCGTGAGCGACATGCTGAACGGAGGTACCTGATGAGCACAGACATCCAGGCCCTCGGCAAGGTCGCCGTGCTGATGGGCGGCAGCTCGGCAGAGCGCAAGATTTCGCTGATGTCGGGCAACGGCGTGCTGGCCGCGCTGCGGTCGCAGGGCGTCGATGCGCATGCCTTCGACCCGGCCGAGCGCGACCTGTCCGAGCTGCGCCGCGACGGCTTCGAGCGCTGCTTCATCGCGCTGCATGGCCGCCACGGCGAGGACGGCACGGTGCAAGGCGCGCTGGAACTGCTGGGCATTCCGTACACCGGCTCCGGCGTGATGGCCTCTGCGATTGCGATGGACAAGGTGATGACCAAGCGCGTCTGGATCGCCGAAGGCCTGCCCACGCCGCACCACGTGTGGCTGCCGCCCACCGAGCAGACCCGCGAACGCGTGCGCGAGGTGCCCGACCACCTGGGCCTGCCGCTGATCGTGAAGCCGCCGCGCGAAGGCTCGTCCATCGGCGTGACCAAGGTGCAGGGCTACTCGCAGATGCAGGCGGCGGTGGCGCTGGCCGCGCAGTACGACCCCGACGTGCTGTGCGAGGAATTCATCGACGGCATCGAGG
>JANNEI010000709.1:0-4281 GCA_031378565.1 Burkholderiales bacterium | reverse complement strand
GCGACCACGGCACGAAACTGCTTCAGGTCGACCGGCTTGGTGAGGTAGTCGTAGGCACCGGCCTTGAGCGCCTCGACGGCGTTCTCGGCCGAACCGTAGGCGGTGATCACGATGGCTTTCTCGCGGCGTCCGGTTTCCTCGAGCCGGCGCAGCAGGTCGAGGCCGGTGCCGTCAGGCAGGCGCATGTCGGTGATGACGGCGCTGTAGGTGCGGTCTTTCAGGTGCAGCAACGCCTCTTCGACCGAGCCGGCGGTTTCGATGTCGTAGCCCTCGCGCAGCAGCGTCAGCTCGTACAGCGTGCGCAGGTCCGGTTCGTCGTCGACGACCAGCAAGCTGAAATGGGACGGGGAACTACTCATCAAGGCGTCATCGAGCGGGGGTGTCAGTGGGCGAGGTGCGGGCGCACTTCAGTTTCCGTCAGCGGCTGCCGGCGCATCGCGACGAAGAACTCGTTGCGATTGGGTGCCCCCGCAGCTTGCAGCCGATAGTCGATGCTCGCGCCATACCGTTCGCACAACTCGCGGCAAATATACAGGCCCAGGCCGGTGCCGCGGCTGCGTGTCGAGAAGAACGGCTCGAACAGGTAGCGCTCCACCTCCTGCGCGATCGGTTCGCCGTCACTGGCCACGCTCAGCTGGACCCGGTTCTCGTCCAGTGCAAACAACCGCAGAGACACCGCTCCGGCGGTCTGGCTGCTGTGTCGCAGCGCGTTGTCGAGCAGATTGATGAGCACCCGACGCAAATGCTCCGCGTCGAACAGCGCGCCCAGCGGATCGGTCGGTAGGTCGACGCGCAACACGCTGCGTTCGCCCAGCGCAATGCCCCCGGAGCGGACCCAATCACTGCAGGCCTCGGCGACTTGCGCGTTGACATCGATCACCCGCGCCTCCTGGGCCAGTCCGGGTGCCACCTCCATCACGTCGTCGACGATGCGCTTGAGCCGCTCGACGTTGTCGGCCACCATGCGGGTGAGCTGGATTTGCGTGGGCGTGGTGGCGTCTTCCGACAACAGCGCGTTGGCCTGCGAGATGGCCGCCAGCGGGTTGCGGATTTCATGCGCGATGCCGGCCGACACGCGCCCCATCGCCGCCAGCTTTTCCTGCCGACTGCGGGCCTGCATGCTGCGCACGTCCTCGAGCAGCAGCACACAGAAATCCTCGGTGGCCTGCGCGTCAAGGCGCCGCGTGAAACGGATGCGAACCCGCAGCGTGCGCTGGGTGACCGGGTCGAACTCGAGCACCACATCCCGCCCGGCCTCGGGCCACACCGCTTCCACGAAGGCACGCTCCACCGTCTTGACCAGCGACTCCCAGGCCTGCACGCCTCTCAACTGGAACGGTGCCGGCCGGCTCAGGCCGGTCGGCGCGAGCAATCGGCGCGCCGACGGGTTGGCCGCCCGGACACGGCCGCGCCGGTCCACCACCAGCACACCGTCCTGCATCTCCTCGATCACCAGGCGGTTGAGTTGCGCTTGCTGGCGAGCCAGTTCCAGGCTGCCCTTGGCGGTGAGCTCCTCGCGCGCAAGGCGACCGGCCAGTTCACCGGCCAGCACGGTGATGACGAACAGGCCGCTGCCGGCCAGGCCGGCCTGGGTCATCAAGGTGGCGGCGTCACCGCCAGCGAGCACCGTCAACCACGCCGACCCCAACACGCCGATGGCCACCAGCGCTGCGGTGGCCAGCGCCTGGATGCGCGGTGTCAAGACGCCCGCCATCAGGACCGGCAACACCAGCAAGGCCACATAGTTGAACGTCGACGACCGCGACAGGGCGTGCAAGGCCGTGAAGCAGACGATGTCGGCCCCGATCGTGACCAGCCACTGAGGGCTGCGAATGTGCGCCATGGCCGACGGCTTGGTGGCCGGCCACAGGCGCGGCAGCAGCCACATGCTCAAGGCCAGCGACCCGTAAAACACGCTGACCAGCACCGCAGGCCAGCCGGGCCGCACACCGAGCGCACCCGCCACCAGCAGCGTGACGATCAGCGCCGCGCCCAACGCAGCACGCGCTCCCAGAAAGACGCGGTAGATGCGCTGAAACGCCGTGGGCTCCGAGCGGGCAATGCGACGCGCCTGGCGCGGCAGGAAACGCGAGTCGGCCTCGGCTTGGCGGGCGCTGGCCCACCCGCCGTCGTAGCGGGACTCGGCCTCGTCGGTCCACTGGTCCGTCTCGGTGTCCTCGGTCAACGCTGTGTCGTCGCCGACACCGAAGGCACCAAACCACGACTCCTCGGGCTGACGCGGCTGCCGCCTTTGCGACCGCCGGTCGCCCTGACGGCGTTCGGCGGCTGTCATGTGACGGCAAGCTGCCTCATGCAGCCGGGTGCGCTTGCTCGTAAGCGGCTCGGTGCGCCTCGTCGCAGAAGACGCCGCCGCGGCCGGGCAGCGACTCGTCTCGCGGCAGGTGGGTGCCGCAGTGGGCACAGGCCAGCATCGGCTGGCTGCCTTCGGGCGCTTCCGGCGCGCGCTGCCTTGCCTTGTTCACGACGCGCTGCCGCCCGGCCCGGGCAACAAACAACACGGCCAGCACGATGACGATCAGCAACAGGTATTTCATGCAACCTCGATCAGGCAACGCTCAACCAACCGCAGTGCGCTGCAGCATCACTTCCATCACAAAACGCGAACCCACATACGCCAGCAGCAACAGGCCCGCCCCGGCGTAAAGCCAGCGCGTGGCCTGCGGGCCTCGCCAGCCAAAGGCACGGCGCCCGGTCAACAGCCCGGCGAAAACGCACCAGCCGAGCAGCGAGAACACCGTCTTGTGGTCCCAGCGCCAGGGCGCGGCAAACCACGCGCCAAGCAGCAACGCCACGGTCAGCACGACGAAGCCTGCCGCGACGAACTGGAAGGTCAGCCGCTCCAGCCGCAGCAGCGGCATCCCCGCGCCCACCGCCCCGGGCGCGCCCGGTCGCAGGCCACGCATCTGCCGGTCGGCCCGGCTCAACATGGCGGCGTGCAGCACCGCGGCTCCGAACAGCCCGTACGACGCAATGCCGAGCACCCAGTGCAAGGGTGCCCACAGGGACGCCACCTGCGGCCGCGATTCACCCGGGAATGCCAGCGCCAACAGCACTGCCAACGCCCCCAGCACGGCCAGCACGCGGCGCACGCCGAGCAGCGGCAGGAAGCGGCTTTCGACCATGTACACGGCCAGCACCATCCACAGCGTGACGGACAGCGCCGGCGCAAAACCGAACCGCGCGCCCGGCTGCGGCATGCCCACGGCGGCGGCGTCGAACACGATGGCCAGTGCATGCGCCAACCAGCCGATCAGCAGCGGCACGCGCACCCCGCTGCCAGCCCGGCCCGCCAGGGCCGCCGCTGTGGTGTACGCGACCAAGGCGATCACGCTGGGCACCACCACCGCGAGCGGTGTGCCGATGCCGCCGGGGCCTGCAGAACCGAACGATAAAATCATCGTCACAGTGTACTTTCGCAACCCGACGCAAACGCGGGTTGCCACGCCCCATGGCATCGACCCTCACCAACCGCCTGAGCCAGCTCGTGAAAACGATGCGCGGTCAGGCCCGCATCACCGAAGACAACGTGCAGGACATGCTGCGCGAGGTGCGCATGGCGCTGCTGGAGGCCGACGTGGCGCTGCCGGTGGTGCGCGATTTCATCGCCCGCGTGAAAGAAAAAGCGCTGGGTGCGGAAGTGGTCGGCTCGCTGTCGCCGGGGCAGGCGCTGGTGGGCATCGTCAACCGCGAGCTGACGGCCACGATGGCGGGCAACGACATCGGCGGCGTCTCCGACATCAACCTCGCAGCACAGCCGCCGGCGGTGATCCTGATGGCCGGCCTGCAGGGTGCCGGCAAGACCACAACCACCGCCAAGCTGGCCAAGCACCTGATCGAGACGCGCAAGAAGAAAGTGCTCACGGTGTCGGCCGACGTGTACCGACCTGCGGCCATCGAGCAATTGAAGACGGTGACGCGGCAGGCCGGCGCCGAGTGGTTCCCGTCGACCGCGACCGACAAGCCGGTGGACATCGCGCTGGCCGCGCTCGACCACGCGCGCAAGCACTACTTCGACGTGCTGATCCTCGACACCGCCGGCCGGCTGGGCATCGACGCGGCGCTGATGGCCGAGATCGCAGCGCTGCATGCCGCGGTCAAGCCGATCGAGACGCTGTTCGTGGTCGACGCGATGCAGGGCCAGGACGCGATCAACACCGCCAAGGCTTTTGGCGAGGCGCTGCCGCTGACCGGCATCGTGCTGACCAAGCTCGACGGCGACTCGCGCGGCGGCGCGGCGCTGTCGGTGCGCGCGATCACTGG
>JANNEI010000672.1:0-2901 GCA_031378565.1 Burkholderiales bacterium | reverse complement strand
GGCCGTGCAGCGGCTCGGCGCGCAGGGCATCACGGCCACGTCGATGGCGGCCGATTTGAGTGATGTCGTCGCCCTGCGCGATCTGGCACACCGAGCCGAGGCCGGCCTGGGCGGCATCGACATCCTGGTCAACGCCGCGGGCGTCAATCTGCGGCAGCCGTTTGCCGAGGTCACGCCCGAGGCATGGCAGACACAACTCGCGCTGCACCTGGGCGCGCCGTTCTTCCTGGCGCAGGCGCTGGCGCCGGGCATGCGCGCGCGCGGCTGGGGCCGCATCCTGAACATCGCGTCGCTGCAAAGCTGGCGGGCCTTCGACGACAGCGCGCCCTACGGCGCGGGCAAGGGTGGTGTGCCGCAACTCACCCGCGCGATCGCCCGCGAGTGGGGGCCGCACGGCATCACCTGCAACGCGATCGGCCCGGGCTTCTTTCCGACCGCGCTGACCGCCGCCGTGTTCGGCGACCCGCAGCGTGCGCAGCGCAATGCCGAGCAAACCTGCATCGGCCGCAACGGCGCACTCGACGACCTGCACGGCGCGACCGTCTTCCTGGCCAGCGACGCCAGCAGCTACATCACCGGCCAGACCCTGATGGTCGACGGTGGCTTCACCGCCAGATGATTCGAGGAATTTCCGCATGAAGGCGCTCGTCTACACCCAGCCCGGTGAACTGCAACTGCTGGAGCGCCCGATGCCCGAAGCCGCGGCCGGCGAAGTGGTGCTGAAGATCGAGGCGGTCGGCATCTGCGGCTCCGACATGCATGCCTGGCACGGTCACGATCCGCGCCGAAAGCCGGGCCTGGTGCTGGGGCATGAGTTCGTCGGCAGCATCACCGTGTCGCAAGCACCGGGGTTCGAGCCCGGCACCCGCTGGACCGGCAACCCGCTGATCGTCTGCGGCAGTTGCGAGTACTGCGTTCAGGGCCGCAACAACCTGTGCGCGAACCGGACCATGGTGGGCATGACGCGGCCCGGTGCGTACGCCGAATACATGAGCATTCCCGCCGCGTCGCTGATCGCGATGCCGCAGGAGATGCCAGCGGTTTCGGCCGCGTTGACCGAGCCGGCGGCGACCGCGTGGCATGCGATCAACTTGTCAACGCGCGTGCTGGCCCGCCCGCTGCACGAATGCCGGGTGCTGGTGATCGGTGGCGGCGCGATCGGCATGCTCGCCGGCCTGCTGTTGCGGCACCTGGGCGTGCGGCACCTGACGATGACGGAGCTGAACCCGCTGCGGCTGAGCGCCATTGCGCGGCACGTCGGCTGTGAAGCCGTCGACCCGCGCACGGCACCCATCGAAGACGCCGCGTTCGACTACGTGATCGACGCCGTCGGTGCCAGGCCGACGCGCCAGCAGGCCTTCGTGGCCGTCAAGCCCGGCGGCGCGATCATGCACATCGGCCTGCAAGACTGGGCCAGCGAGATCGACATGCGCAAGCTCACGCTGGCCGAAATCACCCTGCAAGGCACCTACACCTACACCACCGCCGATTTGCGCGCCACGGTCGATGCGCTGCACCGGGGTGTGTTCGGCGATCTGTCTTGGGTGGAAGAGCGGCGGCTGGCCGATGGAGCGCAAGCCTTCGTCGACCTCGACCGGGGGCGCAGCGCCGCGGCCAAGATCGTGCTCAGGCCCTGACAGTCGTGCCGCGGCTTGCGCAGACCGTGCACTGCGCGCTGCGGGTGATGCGAATCTCGGTCCACTCCATAGAGCGCGCGTCCAGCATCTGCAAGCGCCCGGCCAGCGACGAGCCCACGCCGGCCAGCAGCTTCAGCGCCTCGGCCGCCTGCATGCTGCCGATGATGCCCACCAGCGGCGCGAACACGCCCATCGTGGCGCAGCGAGCCTCTTCGAACGTGGCCTCGGCCGGGAACACGCAGGCGTAGCACGGCGCGTCGCCGCGGCGCGTGTCGGGTGTGTCGGGTGCTTCGCGGGTGTCATACACGGATATCTGCCCATCGAACGCGATCGCCGCGCCTGACACCAGCGGCCTGGCGTGCGCCACGCAGGCTGCGTTGACCGCGTGCCGGGTTTCGAAGTTGTCGCAGCAGTCCAGCACCACATCGGCCTGTGCGACCAGGCTGTCGAGCAGCCGCGCATCGGCGCGCTGCTGCAACGCGGTGACCTGCACGTCGGGGTTGATGGCGGCGATGGTCTGGGCCGTCGAGGCCACCTTGGGCTGGCCGACGCGGGCCAGCGTGTGGGCAATCTGCCGCTGCAGGTTGGTGATGTCCACAGTGTCGTGATCGACGATGGTGATTCGCCCCACCCCGGCCGTGGCCAGGTACATCGCCACCGGCGAGCCCAGCCCGCCTGCACCGATCACCAGCGCATGCACGTCGAGCAGCCGCTGCTGGCCTTCGATGCCCAGTTCGTCGAGCAGGATGTGGCGCGAGTAGCGCAGCAACTGGTCGTCGCTGATGTGGTCGTGCGGGCCGCCGTTCATGGCGCTATTTGAACATCGGGCGCGCCATGAAAAACGCCCGCGGGATGCGGGCGTGTTCGGCTGTCTGAACTCAGGCCGGAACGAAGCGCCTGTGTCGACTGCGCAGAGAAGGCCTGAGTGAGCCGACTTCGCTGGACAGCTTCGCAGGTCCTTCGCTGCGTCGGCTCAATTCGCTACGGGCTCGTCCTTGCGCTCGGTCATGGTCTTGCTGATCATCACCGGCTTGCCCTTCAGGCGGTTCAGCGCTTGCATCAACTGAAAGTCTTCGGTGCTGCCGAACTCGGGCAGCGGCTTCGGCGGAGTGACCTTCTTGGCCGCATCGTCTTCCAGTTTCTTGCGCGCTTCCTCGCGGGCCTTCTCGCGCGCCTCGTCCTTCTTCTCGGCACCCTGGCCGCTTTGCAGGTGTTTTTCGAGGTCCGCTTCACGCACTCGCAGGGAGGCAAACAGGTTGCCTTC
>JANNEI010000609.1:0-5778 GCA_031378565.1 Burkholderiales bacterium | reverse complement strand
GGCGTCGTGACCCGCGCGCACAAGGCGGCCGCGCCCGCCGAGGCCTGGTTCGCGCGGCGCGACTGGAAGCCGTTCGCCTTCCAGCGCGACGTGTGGGCGGCGATGGCCGACGGCCGCAGCGGCCTGCTGCACGCCACCACCGGCAGCGGCAAGACCTACGCGGTGTGGTGGGGTGCGCTGTTGCGCGGCTTGGCATTGAGCGCCCCAAGGCCGGCTGAAGCCGTCCGTCCCCCAAGGGGATCAAGGAAAGTGGCAGAGCCACATTTCCTTGAGAGGGTGCCCAGCACGGGCGCGCCGCCTCTGGGCGTGCTGTGGCTGACGCCGATGCGCGCACTGGCGGCCGACACGACGCGTGCGATTCAAACGCCGGTGGCCGAGCTCGGCTTGAACTGGACCGTGGGCCAGCGCACCGGCGACACGCCGTCGGCCGAGCGCGCGCGCCAGGACCGGCGTTTTCCGAGCGCGCTGGTGACCACCCCCGAATCGCTGAGCCTGATGTTGACGCGCGAGAACGCGCAGGCCGAGTTGAGCGGCGTGCACACCGTGATCGTCGATGAATGGCACGAGCTGATGGGCAACAAGCGCGGCGTGCAGGTGCAGTTGGCGCTGGCGCGGTTGCGGCGCTGGAACCCGCAGCTGGTCGTGTGGGGGCTCAGCGCCACGCTGGGCAACCTGCCGGATGCGATGCAGGTGCTGCTCGGCGACGCCGGCAGCGCAGGCGTGATGGTGCAGGGCCGCGCCGACAAGCGGCTGCTCATCGACACCCTGCTGCCCGACAACCCGGGCCGCTTCTCGTGGGGCGGCCACCTGGGCAAGCAGATGCAGTTGCCGGTGATCGCCGAGATCGAGCGTTCGACGACCACGCTGGTGTTCGTCAACGTGCGCTCGCAGGCCGAGATCTGGTATCAGCTGCTGCTGCAAGAGCGCCCCGAATGGGCCGGCGTGGTGGCGCTGCACCACGGCTCGCTCGACCGCGAGGTGCGCGAGTGGGTCGAACTCGGCTTGAAGGAAGGGCGGCTGAAAGCGGTGGTCGCGACATCGTCGCTCGACCTCGGCGTGGACTTTCTGCCGGTCGAGCGCGTGCTGCAGATCGGCTCGGCCAAGGGTGTCGCGCGTTTGCTGCAACGCGCCGGCCGCAGCGGCCACGCGCCGGGCCGCCCCAGCCGCATCACGCTGGTGCCCACCAACACGCTGGAGCTGATCGAGGCAGTGGCCGCCCGACGAGCCGCGCATGCCGGGCGGATCGAGAAGCGCGCCACGCCTGAGAAGCCGCTCGACGTGCTGGTGCAGCACCTCGTCTCGGTGGCGCTGGGCGGCGGCTTCACGCCGAGCGGGTTGCTGGCCGAGGTGCGCAGCAGCCACGCCTATCGCGACCTCACCGACGCGGAGTTCCAGTGGGCGCTCGACTTCGTCGTGCAAGGCGGTGCCAGCCTGACGGCGTACCCCGAGTACCACCGCGTGCAGCTGGTCGATGGCGCGTATCGGGTGCCCGACCGCAGCATCGCGCGGCGTCATCGGCTGCAGATCGGCACCATCGTTTCCGATTCGGTGATGCAGGTGAAGTACCTGACCGGAGGGCGCATCGGCACGGTCGAAGAAGGCTTCGTCGCGCGGCTGCGTGCGGGCGACTGCTTCGTGTTTGCCGGCCGCACGCTCGAATACGTGCGCACGCAGGAGATGACCGCCTACGTGAAGCGCGCGACAAAACCGAAGGGCGTGATCACCAGTTGGGCTGGCGCGAAGATGCCGCTGTCGAGCGAGCTGGCCGATTCGGTGCTGGAAGTGCTGGCGGGCGTGGTGGGCGTGGTGGGCGCCGTGGGGTCGGGGAAAGCGGGGTTGAAGGACGGCGACTCGATCGACACGATGGGCGAGCCCGAGCTGGAAGCCGCGCGGCCGATGCTGGAAACGCAGCTGCGCCTGTCGAGGCTGCCGACGCCGTCGACGCTGCTGATCGAACGCTTTCAATCGCGCGAAGGCCAGCACCTGTTCATCTACCCGTTTGCCGGGCGCAATGCGCACATCGGCCTGGGCAGCCTGCTGGCCTGGCGGCTTGCGAAGGACGCCCCCAACACCTTCAGCATCTCGATCAACGACTACGGTTTCGAGTTGCTCAGCGCCGAGCCGGTCGACCTGGCACCGTTGCTGGACAAGCGCCTTTTCAGCGTCGCCGATCTGCTGCACGACGTGCTGGCCAGCCTGAACAGCAGCGAGCTGGCGAGCCGCCGCTTTCGGGAGATTGCGCGGGTGGCGGGGTTGATCTTCACCGGCTACCCCAGGCAGCCCAAAAGCACGCGCCAGTTGCAGGCGTCGAGCAGTCTGTTTTTCGAGGTGTTCCGAAAGTACGATGCCGACAACCTGCTGCTGACGCAGGCACAAACCGAGGTGTTGAGCCAGGAGCTGGACATAGGCCGGCTGACCGCCACGCTGGACAAGATTGCGGCCCGCCGCATCGACTTCGTCGAGTTGAAGGCCCCCAGCCCGTTCTGCCTGCCGCTGATGGTCGAGCGGCTGCGTGAAAAACTCAGCACCGAGAAACTCGCCGATCGCTTGCAGCGCATGATTCGGGATGCCGAGAAAGTGGCTGACAAGCAGCCCCCTCCTCCTTGACGGGGGAGGCTTGGGGTGGGGTGAAAATTCCAAATACAAACCGTTAAAGAGATGAGCAAACTGACCCGATTCCTCCGCGTTGCCAACACCGCCCGCCTGGGCACGATGCTGATCGCGTTGTGGAAGCTGTTCAAGCATCCGCAAACCCCGCGCGCGCCCAAGCTGCTGGCCATCGCCGTGCTGGCCTATGCGGTCAGCCCGATCGACCTGATTCCGGATTTCATCCCGGTGCTGGGCATGCTGGACGACCTGATCCTGATCCCGCTGGGCGTGGCGCTGGTGGTGCGCCTGACGCCGAAGCTGCTGTGGGAAGCGCGCCTGCGCGAGGCCGAGGCGTCGAAGGACCAACTGCCGCGCCTGTGGTGGGGTGCAGCCGCCGTGCTGCTGCTGTGGGCGGTCCTGCTGGGCCTGCTCGCGTGGTGGTGGCTGCGCAGCGCGGCTGCCTGATGAACGCGCATTGCAGCGCGGTCGCATTGGCCCTGCTGTGGGCATCTCAAGCATCGGCGGCCGACAGTTTCGAAGGTGTCGTCACCCGCGTGGTCGATGGCGACACGGTGTGGGTTCAAACCGGCGGCGACACCGCGGGCCGAAAAGCAAAGCCGATCAAGCTGCGCCTGCAAGGCATCGACGCCCCCGAACAATGCCAGGCCTGGGGCGCGCAGGCCACCGCCGCATTGCAGGCGCGCGTGCTGCACAAGCGCGTGCAGGTGCAGACACGCGCCCGCGACGACTACCAGCGCACACTCGGAAACCTGCTGCTGAACGGCGACGACGTGAGCGCGTGGATGGTCAGCCAGGGCCACGCCTGGAGCTACCACCACCGGCACAGCAGCGGCCCCTATGCGGCGCAGGAGCAGCGCGCGCGGGGTGCGCGGCGCGGCTTGTTTGCCGACCCGGCGGCAGTAGAGCCGCGCTGGTTCCGCCGTTCGCACGGGCCTTGCGCTTGACGGCCCGCGGGCGCGCTGAAAGCGACTTCGGCTAAAGTGCCGCGGGCTGCCATCGGCCCCATCCAAATCGACAGAACGAACCGACACAAGGAGCTCCCATGAAGTTGACTTCTCCACGTCACATCCTGCTTGCCGCCACGCTGCTCGCGGCCGGCGCTGCGGTCCACGCCCAGGCGTTCGATGCCGTTCGAATCTTCGGCCCGGTGGAAGCCGACGGCAAAGGCGCGGTCGGCGCGGCGGTGATTTCGGTGCCCGCGTATCTGGGCTCTGGCCAGCGCCGCACGCTGCTGGTGCCGGTGTTCGACTACCGCTGGAAAAACGGCTTTTTCGCCGGCACCGGCAACGGCATCGGCTACCTGTTCAACTCGGCCCCCGACGTTCAGTACGGCCTTCGCTTGACGGCAGATTTCGGCCGCAAGGCAAGCCGCTCGCCAGCGCTCAACGGCATGGGCGACATCGACGCCGCGGCCGAGGTAGGCGGCTTCTTCAACTACTTCGTGTCGCCTGCCATCTCGCTCACCTCGTCGCTGCGCTACGGTGCTGGCGATGACCGCAAAGGCATGGTCATCGACTTGGGGGCCAACTACGCGGTGCAGTTGGCCCCGCAATGGCGCGGTGCCGTCGGTGTGGGCACCACCTACGCCAACGCCAAGACGATGCAGAGCTTCTTCGGCGTCACCCCGGCGCAGGCCATCACCAGCGGCTACGCGGCCTACAGCCCAGGTGCGGGCTTTCGCGATGTGCGCGCCTCGGCGTCGCTCAACTACTTCGTGAACTCCAAGTGGGCAGTGACCGGTGCCGTCAGCGCCACCTCGCTGCAAGGAGACGCCAAGCGCAGCCCGATCGTGCGCAAGCGATCGCCGGTGGCGGGGGTGGTGGCGGTGACGTACGAGTTTTGAGGCGGCGCGTCGGCGCTTGCGCACGTGGTCAGAGGCGTGGCGGGTCCCTTGTCGGGCCTGATGTCGCGGCTGGCTAATTCTTCGGTCGAAGGAGGCTCGGCGTAGCCACAACCTGATGCCTGAGGAACATCCATCAGGTGCATCACGCGCGGCACGACACTCCTGCCCTCGCCCGCGAGCGCCGCATCACACACCTTGTCGGCATTGGCACTGAAAACCCGGAACACCACGCAGGCGTTGGTGTGCTCGCTGTCGCCGACTGGGCGCACCACCTGCCCGACCATTGCGCGGGGAGTCTTGATGTCAACACATTGAATGATGCGCAAGTAGTTGCTTTGCGTCACCGTGCGTCTCGTCATTGACCAACCCAATCTGGAGGCGATATGGACCTGGAACGTCGACGCTTGTTGTGCGGTTGCGCTGGACTCTTTGTGCTCGCGGGATGTGGTGGCGGCGACGGCTCGACCACTTCAAACGGCCCCCAACTGCAGGGTTGCAGCCTTTCGGTCGCTGCGGGAATGGGTGGGTTGCCTGGGTGCGGCCTCCCACAAAATACTTCGGGCAACTCGCAGATCGATGCGGCGTTTGCGCAGGAGTTCAATTTCCAGAAGAGTTTCTGGAGTTTGCCGAGCGTGTCCTTTGCGTTCCTGAGCGACTGTGACTCGCCGAATGCCTATGCGAACCAAGCAAACATGGCAATCCTGTTCGGAACCACGTTGCTGGCGCAGACGTACTCAAAGTATGCGACGGCGTTGCCGATGTGGCAGGTGTTAGCGCATGAGTTCGGCCACATGATGCAGTTCTCGTATGGTGCCGGTTGGCTGAATGCACCGACCGCGGCACCGCGAGAGTTGGAAGCCGACATGTTCTCCGGCTTCTATCTGATCCTTGAGAAGTCGTTCGTTTCCTTCACTGAAATGCAAACGACGATTCAGCAGGCGATGTCGATTGGTGACTTTGGCTTCAACAATCCGAATCACCACGGAACACCCATTCAACGCATGGCCGCTGTGGTGGCCGGAGGAAAGGTCGCGAACGAATATTTCGCAGGGGTGATTCCGCGAACGGTAGATGGCATACGTCAACGGTTCCTGCAAGAACTCCGTCAGATCATTGCCTGGTAGCGGGGCCTGCAACCCGCAGCACAACCCAGCGCGGTCGATTGGAATTGCGTCGGCAGGCGGTGCCTCCGCTCAACCCGGATCGCTCGAGAACTTGAGCCTTCGCGCAGCTCACTTCCGCATCAACGTGCTCTTCCCGAACAGCGACTCCACCAGGTCCACCGCCAGCTCGGCCGTCGCGTTGCGCACGTCGAGCGCGGGGTT
>JANNEI010000694.1:0-3741 GCA_031378565.1 Burkholderiales bacterium | reverse complement strand
CGGGCCGCCCGGCAGGCCAGCATCGGCGCGCGAATCGAATCGATGCCGAGAGCCAGCGCCGCCGCGCACAGGCCTTCGACGATGGAGTCGCCGATGCGCACCTCGGGATGCAGCGCACGCGCGGCCGCCACGTCGTCACGGGTCCAGAAATCGATGTCTTCGGTTTCGGCGCTCGGTCGGACTTCGAGTGTCAGCAAGAACGCCAGCCGTTCGCGCAGGTGCGATGGCAGCTGTTCGTCGTCGGCCAGGCCTTCGTCGAGCGCCACCACGCCGAGGCGGCTCGGGCTGCACGCGCCGATGCCGTGGCGCTCGACCCGCAGTTCCTGCGTGTCCAGCGCCGCGGCGACGCTTGCGGCGGTCGATGCCTTCAGCCGCTCGGCCATCGCCAGCACCACGATGCCGCCATCGGCCTCGGCCAGCAGGCCGCGCTGCGCCACCGGCCGGCCAAGCTGCAAGGTGGCCGACAGGTCGAGCCCGCCGAGCAGCCGGTCCTCGTTGATGTTGATCGGCACCCGCCGCCACGGCGTGCGCGCCGGCAGCAGCGCGGCCAGCAAGGCCAGCCAGCGCTCGCGCTGCGGCCCGGCGCTGCTGCGCAAAGCGACGCCGCCGAGGCCGACCGGATCGACCGCGAACAGCGCCGCCGCCAGCGCGTTCGACAGCTCGCCCGAATCGGCGACGGGCGCAGGCGCGTTCATCCGCCGAACAGTTCCGCCACCGCGCGGTCCACGCGCACGCTGGAGCCCGCATCGTCGAGCGGGTTGCGGCGCAGCCGGTGGCGCAGCGCGGGCGGTGCCACGCGCTTCAGGTGCGCATCGCCGACGCTCGCATCGCCTTGTAGCGCGGCCAGTGCACGCGCGGCACGCACCAGCGTCAACTCGCCGCGCAAGCCGTCGGTGCCCAGGCTGATGCACAGTTGCGCAGCGCGTGTCAAAGCGGCATCGGGCACCGTGACCTTCGCGATGCGGGTGCGCCCGGCGACGATCTGCTTGCGCACGCGCGCTTCTTCTTTCGCCCACGCGGCGATGAAGGCATCGCCATCGCGCTCGAAGGCATCGCGGCGCTTGACCACTTCCACGCGCGACGGCAGGTCTTGCGGCGTGCGCACCTCGACCGACAGGCCGAAGCGGTCGAGCAACTGCGGCCGCAATTCGCCTTCTTCCGGGTTGCCGCTGCCCACCAGCACGAAGCGCGCCGGGTGCCGCACGCTCAGTCCTTCACGCTCGACCACGTTTTCGCCCGAGGCGGCCACGTCGATCAGCAGATCGACCAGGTGGTCTTCGAGCAGGTTGACTTCGTCGATGTACAAAAAGCCGCGGTTCGCACGCGCCAGCAGCCCGGGTTCGAAGGCCTTGACGCCTTGCGCCAGCGCGCGTTCCAGGTCGAGCGCGCCGACCACGCGGTCTTCGGTGGCACCCAGCGGCAGGTCGACCACCGGCACCGGCACCAGGTGGCTCTTCAACGCACCCTTGACCTTGCGCGCCTCGCATTCTTCGCAGCCCGTTTTCAGCGCTGGATCGCAGCGGTAGCGGCAGCCCACCACGGCGCGCATCGGCGGCAGCAGCGCCGCCAGCGCGCGGACCGCAGTCGACTTGCCGGTGCCCCGGTCACCGAACACCAGCACACCGCCGATGCGCGGATCGACGGCAGCGATCAGGATCGCCAACTTCATTTCGTCCTGGCCGACGATCGCTGAAAACGGAAAAACCAAAGCGTGGCTCCAGATCTGATGAGACGAACGAGGCGAACGAGGCTTGCGGTGTGTCGCTTGACCGACACCGCGATTTTGCGTGCAGTGTCAACGCCCCCTGCGGATGGGGCACTGCAGGAACAAGCGCGACAGGGTTTGCGTCAGCGCGATGCGCTCCTCTCCTTCGGTGCCATGCAGTCCGGCCAAAGGCCCGTGCAGTATCTTTTGCGTGAGGCCGCGCGACAGCGCTTCCAGCACCGCGTCGGTGTCCGCGCCTCGAGCCAGCAGCTTGCGTGCGCGCTGCATCTCGGTGGCGCGCCAGGCTTCGGCCTGGGTTTGCAGCGCCTTGATCAGCGGCACCGTGTCACGCGTGCCGAGCCAGTGCACGAAGTCCTGCACGCCCGCCTCGATGATGGTCTCGGCCTGGCCGATGGCGGCGCGGCGCTTGGCGCTGTCAGCCTGCACGATCTGCGACAGGTCGTCGAGCGAGTAGAGGTACACGTCGGGCAGCGACGCGACTTCGGATTCGATGTCGCGCGGCACTGCCAGATCGACCATCAGCACCGGGCGACGGCGGCGCGACTTGACGGCGCGCTCGACAGCTCCCAGGCCGATCACCGGCAGCGGGCTGGCGGTGCAAGACACCACCACATCGAACTCCGCCAGCCGCGAAATCGCCGCCGCCAAGCCGATCGCCTCGGCACCGAAGTGAGCGGCCAGCGCCTCGCCCCGCTCGATGCTGCGGTTGGCGATGGTCAACTGCTTCGGCGACCTGGCGGCCAGGTGCGCCAGCACCGGCGCGGCCATGTCGCCCGCGCCGAGAAACAGCACCTTGAGCTGGCCGAAGTCTTCGAACAGGTTGGAGGCCAGCCGCACGATTGCTGCCGCAAGGCTGATCGTGTGCATGCCGATCTCGGTGCCGGAGCGCACTTCCTTGGCGACTGCGAACGAGCGCTGAAACAGCTGGTGCAAGGTGATGCCCAGCGTGCCCGCGGTGTCGGCCTCGCGCACCGCCTGCTTCAGCTGGCCGAGGATCTGCGTCTCGCCGACCGCCATCGACGACAGGCCGCTGGCCAGCCGGAAGGTGTGGCGCGCCGCACCGGCGTCTTCGAGCACATAGAAGTGCCTGCGCAGCGCGTCAGCGTCCATGCCGCCGAAGGCCGCCAGCCAGCCGAGTGCGTGGTCGGTCAGCTCGGCGACTTGGGCTGTGTGTGGGCCGCCCTGCGTGCCCAGATACAACTCGGTGCGGTTGCAGGTGGAGACGATCGCGACCTCGCACGCACGCTGCAGCCGGCTGCGAAACGCACGCAAGCTCGGCACCAGCGAATCGGCGGGGAAGGTGAAGCGGCCGCGCAGATCGAGCGGCGCGGTGGTGTGGTCGAGCCCGAGTGCGATGACGCTCATGCAACCATCCGTCGAGCATCGACTGCAGCACGCCGGGATCGCTTCCAGCGCATCCGGATGTCGATGCCATGGGCCACACCGGCAGCCAGCACGAAAGCCGCCACGCAGATCGGGTCGGCCTCGCGCGCAAGGCAGCGCAACGCGAGCATCAGGCACAGGCCGGAGAGCATGTTGGCAAGGAAGTCGCGCGCCGCCACGCCCTTGCCGGTGAGACGGTGATATGCGGTGAGCGCGATGCACTCGACCACGGTGAACACGATCACCGCATCGATGATCTGCGCAATGCCGAAGCCCGGGTTCATGTCGGCACCTTCATGCAGGCAAGCTCAGCCGGTGCCGAACGGTCCGTTGAGTTGCACCGTCTGCCAGTTGAGCAAGGCGGCGGTCGCGACCCACGCCAGGTACGGCGCGAGCAGCCAGGCCGCGATGCGTGAAACGGGGGCCAGCACGACGATCAGCGCCAGTACCGACAGCCACAAGAACGGCACCTCGATCAGCGCCCAGTCGGGGCGGTGCAGCCGAAAGAACAGCAGACTCCAGAACACATTGAGGAAGGCGTTCAGCGCGAACAGCATCAACATCTTCTCGCGCGCCGGGCGCGAAGCCGCATTGCGCCAGCCGAGCACGCCGGCGGCGGCGGCCAGCGCGAA
>JANNEI010000604.1:0-1852 GCA_031378565.1 Burkholderiales bacterium | reverse complement strand
CCCATGCCGCCCGTGACGTACGCGACTTTCTTGCTCATGTTGAAACTCCTTGTGGGTGTGTAGGTGGGGACTAGCGTTCGATGGTGAGCGCAACTCCCATGCCACCGCCGATGCACAGCGAGGCGATGCCTTTGCGTGCGTCGCGGCGTTGCATTTCGTGCAGCAGCGTCACCAGGATGCGGCAGCCCGACGCGCCGATGGGGTGACCGATGGCGATGGCACCGCCGTTGACGTTGACCTTGCTGGTGTCCCAGCCCATTTCGGTGTTCACCGCGCAGGCTTGTGCGGCGAAGGCTTCGTTGATTTCCAGCAGGTCGAGGTCGGCAGGCTTCCAGCCGGCGCGCTCCAGTGCCTTGCGCGCCGCCGGCACCGGGCCCATGCCCATGTAAGCAGGGTCCAGACCGGCGCTGGCGTAGCTGGCGATGCGGCCCAGCACCTTCAGGCCCAACTGCTCGGCGCGCTTCGCGCTCATCAGCACCACGCCGGCCGCGCCGTCGTTCAGGCCCGACGCGTTGCCGGCCGTCACGCTGCCGGCCTTGTCGAAAGCGGGACGCAGGCCGGCCAGCACGTCGGCGTTGCTCTTGCGGTTGATGAATTCATCGGCCGCGAAGACGACGGCGTCGCCCTTCTTCTGCGCGATGCTGAACGGCACGATCTCGTCCTTGAACCGGCCGGCGTCCTGCGCGGCGGCGGCCTTCTGTTGCGAGCCCAGCGCCAGCGCGTCCTGCGCCTCGCGGCTGACGGCGTACTTCTTCGCCACGTTCTCGGCCGTGGTGCCCATGTGGTACTGGTTGTAGACATCCCACAGGCCGTCGACGATCATCGAATCGACCAGCTTCCAGTCGCCCATGCGCTGGCCGTCACGCGAGCCCGGCAGCACGTGCGGTGCCAGGCTCATGCTCTCTTGGCCGCCGGCAATCACGATTTCGGAGTCGCCGTCGCGAATCGCCTGCGCGCCCAGCATCACCGCCTTCAGTCCCGAGCCGCAGACCACGTTGATGGTCATCGCCGGCACCGCCTGCGGCAGGCCGCTCTTGATGACCGACTGGCGCGCCGGGTTCTGGCCCACGCCGGCCGTCAGCACCTGGCCCATGATGACTTCGCCGATCTGGTCGCCGGTCAGCTTGGCGCGCTTCAACAGTTCGACGATCACGGCCGCGCCGAGGTCGGTGGCGGGCGTCTTGGCCAGGCTGCCGCCGAACTTGCCCACAGCGGTGCGGGTGGCAGCGACGATCACGATGTCAGTCATTGGGGTCTCCAGTGTGTTGGGTGAAGTGGAAATTCAGACGGCTCTTGCCTTGACGTAACGCCCGGGCGCAGCTTCGATCACTTTGTGCGTGCGGTTGCCGGGTGCCTTGGGCGCTGCCACCTGCTTTCCGGCGTGGCTGGCCAGCCAGTCGGACCAGTCGGTCCACCAACTGCCCGCGTGTTCCTTGGCCTTGTCGAACCAGGTGTCGGCGTCAGTCGGCAGGGCCGCGGTGCTGCCGATCCAGTGGCTGCGCTTGTTCTTCGCGGGCGGGTTGATCACCCCTGCGATGTGGCCAGACGCACCCAGCACGAAACGCACGGACTTGGCTCGCGTTCCGCTCGGGCCCTTCAGCACCTGGGTGCTGCGATAAGCACCCTGCCACGGCACGATGTGGTCCTCGCGCGAGGCGTACAGGTAGACCGGCGCGGTGATCGATCCGAGATCGACCTTTTCGCCGCACACCGTCAGCTTGCCGGGTTCGATCAGGTTGTTTTCGAGGTAGGTGTTGCGCAGGTACCAGCAGTACATCGGCCCGGGCAGGTTGGTGCCGTCGCTGTTCCAGTACAGCAGGTCGAACGGCGGCGGCGTTTCGCCCTTCAGGTA
>JANNEI010000497.1:0-5016 GCA_031378565.1 Burkholderiales bacterium | reverse complement strand
CAAGGAAGCACCGCTGCAGGCCCGCTGCATCGAGGTCGAGGACAAGGGCATGTCACTGGCGCTGCACTACCGCCGCGCCACCGACCCGCGCGCCGCGCGCGAGTGGCTGGACGCGCTGACCTCCTCGCTCGGCGGCGGCGTCCGCGCCTCGCACGGCCACGCAGTGCTCAACCTGTGCCCGGCGGACGCACCCGACAAGGGCGACGCGTTGATGCAGGTCATGCGCGACTGCGGCGCGGCGCGCGCGCTGGTGATGGGCGACGACGACAACGACGAGCCGGCGTTCGCCAAGGCACCGCCCGGCTCGGTCAGCGTGCGCATCGGCCCGGATGGCACGTCGACCAAGGCCGGCTTCAGGCTGCGGCACCAGTCGCAGGTGGATTCGCTGTTGTGCACCTTGCTCGATCTGCGGAGTTGACGCGCGGGAACCCTGCAGCAGCGCACGGACAGCGCCGTCACGCACACACGCGCGCGCGCATCGACGACGGCATCTCCTCTGACACGGCTTTCAGAACTTGCCCGCTTCAGCAAGTCGGGGCCAAACAACTACCCTCCTGATCAGCGACAGGGTTCAGACGTGCCTTCACCCTCACCCCAGCCCTCCCCCGCGAGAGGGAGAGGGAGCGAATACGGGCTCCGCTCCCCCAGCCCGCGAGCGGGAGCGAATGCGGGCTCCCTCTCCCTCTCCCTCTCCCCCGTACCCGGGGGGAGAGGGTTGGGGTGAGGGGGTGATGCCCCCGTCGCCGAGCCTGGTCGCCAATCAGGGCTGCCCCCAATTCGCGAATCGTTCAAACCTTTCTTCGTCAACTTCTTGGATCGCCTGCCATGCCTGAATCAAGTGTTTCCGAAGCGGCCGCTTCCAGCCGACGAACGCCTTCTGCAGCCGCGCGACTGCCCGCATCGCGGGTGCCGATGGATGCGCCGCTGGACGCGCAACGCCAGACCCTGAGTCACGCCGACCGACAGATCGCGCTGTACGCATCGATGCCGCAGTGCAATGCCGGCAACGCGCAACTCACGCCGCTGCTGCTGGTGCACAGCATCAATGCCGCCGCGTCGGCGGCCGAGGTGAAGCCGCTGTTCGACCGTTATGCGGGCTCGCGCCCGGTGGTCGCGATCGAGCTTCCGGGCTTCGGCTCGTCCGACCGTGCCCGCATCGACTACACGCCGCAGTTGATGAGCGACTGCATTTGCCGCGCGGCGGAGCATGTGCAGTCACTCGGCTTCAAGCGCCCGGCGGATCTGATGGCGGTGTCGCTGTCGTGCGAGATGGCGGCGATGGCGGCACTCAAGCAGCCGGATTCGTTTCGCAGCCTCGCATTGATCAGCCCGACCGGCTTTGCGTCGAAGCGGCCCGAGCGCTATGAAAACGGCCGCACCAAGGACAAGCCCTGGTTGCGCTGGCTGCTCGAAAACGGACCTTGGTCGAACGCACTGTTCCGGTGGCTGACCAGTGAAAAAACGATGCGCAAGTTCTTGGAGCGAAGCTGGGGCTCCAGGCAGATCGACGAGGGCTTGTTTGCCTACAACCTGCAAACCGTCGCGCAACCCGGCGCGCGCCACGCACCCTACGCCTTCATCGGCGGCAGCATGTTCACGCGCGGGGCGACGCATTTGTATGCGCAACTGAAGCAGCCGGTGTGGATGGTCCACGGCACCCGGGGCGAATTCGCCAAGGTCGATGGGCTGAAGCATTTCGCACCTGTGCGTCCCTGGGCCATCGACGCGATGGACACCGGCGCGATGCCGTACTTCGAGCGGCCGGACGAGTTCAACCAGCGTTACGACGCTTTTGTCGCGGGCCTGAAACCCGTCTGACGCAACCCACTGCCGGCTCCCTCTCCGCCGGACCCGGGGGAGAGGGTTGAACAACGAGGGCGGACGAGCCGAGCCCGCCTTCGCTGTCGATCGATCACTCGTCGGCTGCGTCGTCGTTGACAGCCGCTTCGGCCAGTTCGGTCATCAGTTCGTCGGCCAGGTACATGTCTTTCACCGCCGCCCTGAGTTGCTTGTTGTCGTCCTCGAACTTGAGCGCTTTCGAGAACGCCGCCACCGTGCCGAAGCCGGTGATGCCGTAGTGGGTCATGCGCTGGTACTGGGCAATAATTGCGGCGTCGAGCACCGGGCCTTTCTCAGGGGCGTCTTCTATCGTGTGCTTGACGGCCTCGGTCACCAGGCCTTCCATCCCCTTGCAATGCTCCTTCGACACCTTCTCGCCCTGGTTGGCGATGAGTGCCTTGAGCAAATCGGTGTGGCCCGCGATGCCTTTTTGCGAAGTCTCGAGCATCTGCTTGAGCTTCGGGTGCGAACACTTCGGGGCGATCTTCTTCAGTGCTTTGGCCATCTGGTCGTTGGCCGACCACAGGTCCTTCAGTTCGTCGATGTACAGGTCGGACAGGTTTGCAATTTCAGCCATGATTTCTCCATTGGGTTGGGGGCAAACCAGGGAAAGATTTCCCAGGTTTGGTTGCGTAGCTTGCTTTCGCCGCTGTGTTGCGCATGTAGGAGACGCCACCGTCATCTCGTGGGACGCCTGCGCGTTCGCCGTGCCCGATGCGAACCCGTTACGCAAAGCCCTCGCGCTGCGCCACCGATCGCGCATCGGCGCACCACACATCCAGCCGCAGATCGGGCTCCAGCACGTGCGTGAGCGGGCTCAACGCAAGGCGCTCGGCCAGCCGCCGATGCACTTCGTCGCCGTCGAACCGGCAGCCGTCGATGGGCCGCCGCCAGTGGCAGGCCAGCACCGTTCCGCCGGGCTGCAGCGACGCCAGGGCGTGATCGGCCAGCGCGTCGATCTCGGTTGCGTCCAGGTAGTAGGCCAGCTCGCTGATGACGATCAGGTCGAAGCGTTCGTCGGGCCACTGCGCCGGCAGCCACGCCTGCCGCACCTGCACCTGTGCCAGCCCCGTCACGCGCAGCCGGGTGGCCTGCACTGCCAGCGCCGATCCATCCGACACCAGCAAGCGGTCGCAGCGCTCGGCCAGCGCCGCAGACAACTCGCCGTTGGCGCAACCGGGCTCGTAGCCGCTGGCGTATCGAAATGCCGGCAGACTGGCCAGCGTCAACGCCCGCTTGCGCGCTTCGTACCAGCGCGACCTGAACTGCCACGGGTCGTCGTGCCGCTGGAACAGCGCGTCGAAGTATTCGCGCGTGTGTCGTGGGTGTCGCGAATGTTGCGTCTGCGGTGTGGCTTGAGCGAGTTGCATCGGTGGCCTCCGGTGGCTTGCGTTCAGACGAAAAAATATTCGGTGCCGCGCGCGGCGCGGGCCAGGATCGCGGCGTCCAGCACCGGCCCCGTTCGCGCGTCGCGCACGGTCAGCTGGCTGGCGTGCGCGTCCAGCGCGGCGCGCTTGCGCAAGGCGGCTTGCGCGTCCACCCGCAGGCCCTGCATGCGGTGCCAGGGCACGCGCGGGTCGCCGGGCTTGGCCCAGTGCCACATCCACACCGGCGCTTCGGCAAAGCCGCAGCCGATGGCGGTGCACACGGCCGCTGCGGTGCGGCCGGTGGCGTCGTGGTCGGGGTGGCCGTCGAGCCGCCAGGTGCTGACGACCCAGTCCGTGGGCCGCAGCAGCAGCGTCAAGCCGGCGGCGAGTGCATCGGTGTGTCCGGCCACATCCCCGTCGGGCAGGCTCAGGCGTGCCACCGTGCCTTCGCGCAGGCCGAGTCGGCGCAGCCCTTCGGCGCTCTCGGTGCGGCGCACGCCTGCCAGCGTCGGGGCGCTCCAGCCGGCCGATCCGGCGTGGCTGGCCTCGCCGTCGGTGACGGCAACCACCAGGCATTCACCGCCCTGTGCGGCGTGCCTGGCCAGCCACCCGCCGCAAGCCAGCAACTCGTCGTCGGGGTGGGGGGCCAGCACCACCAGCCGCATCTGTGCAGACCAGCCGGTCAGCGCTTCACGGGGGGCGAAATCGGCCGATTCCAGCCACGCCTGCCACGCCGACTCCGGCGTGCCCGCGCCCTGGATCAGGCGCTCGGCGATCACAGCCACCACGGGCTCCCGGGGGCGGCGACCATCCGTTCGCCCAGCGCCGCAAAGTCGCTTTCGCCGTGGCTTTGCCGAATGAACACCGGCAGGTCGGCGGCCATGCGTGCAAAGCGCGCGTCGTGGCAAAACGCCGCGGCACCCAGCGCACGCCCCGCCTCGTCGAGCACGCAGCGGGCGGTTTCCTCGGCAGCCAGCCGCACCCGCAACGCCACGGCGCTGGCGTCCAGCAACGGGTGGCTGTCGATCCACTGCGCCGCTTCGCGCAGCAGCGTGGCCGTGCGGTGCAGCGACAGGTCGACCTTGCCCAGCGCCGCCGACTTGAAGGCACTGCGGCTGGCGCTGGGTGCCTGAATCAGCGACTGACGCAGCGCCGCGCCCAATGCCACCGCGCCGCCGTACCAGCAGGCCGCAATGCCGGCCCCGCCGTGCCAGAAGCCGGGCCGCGAAAGGTATTCGCCGAGCACGCCCACGCGGTCGGCCACGGCACCGCTGAAGGCCACGTCGATGCTGGCACTGCCCGCCATGCCCACGGCGCGCCACGCATCGGCGTTGACTGCCACGCCGGGCTGGTGCATGGCCACACGAACCAGTTGCGGGCCACGCCCGTCGGCATGCCAGGCGGTCAGCAGACCGTGGCTCAGCGTCGCGGCACCGGAGCACCAGCACTTGGCACCGTTCAACAGCACGCGCCCGTCGTCGCCCGGCCCGATCAACGTTCGGCCGCGGGGTGCCTCGGCCGCCCAGACGCCCCAGGTCGCGCCTGCATCCGCGGGTGACGCCGCGGCTGCGCCTGTGGAAGTCGATGCAGATGCAGATGCGCCGCCCTGCAGCTCGGCCAGGATGGCGATGGCGTCGGTGTGGCCCTCGTACAGCTTGGCCAGCGACAGGTCGTGTTCGGCCACTGCGGCGAGCGCTTGCCAGCGGGTCAGCGTGCCGCCCGAGCCGGGCATCGGCAGCCGGTCGAAGCCGCGCCGCACCAGCGCTTGCAGGTGGGTCGATGGGTCGTTGTCCGAGCCGGGATCGAGGTC
>JANNEI010000686.1:0-2605 GCA_031378565.1 Burkholderiales bacterium | reverse complement strand
GTCGCGCTGGCGTCCAGCGTGAGTTGCACATTGCCGGCCGGCCGCGGGCGCACCGAGCGCCTTGACGACACACCCGAGGACACACCCGAGGACAACCCCGACAGCGCCCCCGACAAGGCGGCCTTCACGTCCAGCGCCGCGCGCTCCGGCGCGTTGAAGTCGCGGCCGACCAGCGTGACCGGCCCGCTCAATTGCATGGCCGCAGCCCGGCTGTCGAGCCCCGACGGTTGCAGCGCGCTCAGCACCGCGTCCACCTGCCACAGCGAGGGTGTCCAGCGGCCGGTTCCGCGCATGCGCCCGGCCGGTTGCTGCGGCGTGCCCAGTTCGGCATCGAAGGCGCGTAGATCGAGCGTGCTCGGGTCGTCGGGCCGTGCGCGCACGTCGAGCGTCAACTCGCGCACTGGCAGCTTGCCCTCGTTCCAGCGGCCCGTGGCAGTGTTGACGAGTTCGATCAGCACCGTGGCGGGCTGGTCGATGCCGCTGCTGCGCGCCACGGCCTGCCCGCTCAGCGCGGTGACCGGCGCGGCGCTGGCAAACGCCGACAGGTCCAGCGACTGCGTGCTCGCCTGCAAGTCGGCCAGCGGCCAGGCCGCAAACGGGAGCAGCGTGGCCTTCGCGTCGAGCGACTGCTCGCGCCTCGTGACATTCCCGTCGAGCGACTGCTCGCGCTGTGTTGCGGTGGCTCGCGTGCGCAGCGTGGCCAGGGCAACGGGTCGGGCCAGCGGGCCAGTCAGCGTGGCGCTGGCGGTCCAGCCGGCAAGGTCGGCAGGGTCGGGTTGGGCGCTGTCTTGCGTGAGCTTCAGACTGGCCTGCAGCGGCAGGCTGCCATCTGTTGCGATGCTCGCGGAGGCCTCGGCCCGCAGCCGGTCCCAGGCCAGGCTGAGCGCGTCGACGCGGTGCCGCGCGCCGTCCTCAGCACCCAGGTGGAGGCGGGCCAGGATGTCGCGCAGCGGCTTGTCGCCGAGTGCGCTGGCTTGCAGTTCGGTGATGCGCAGCGACGCCACGTCCAGTTCCAGCGGCAGGCGCAGGTCGGTGGGTGCCTGCAGCGGGGCAGCGTTCGGATCGGGGACGGTCTGGACACTGACGCGCGCCGCATGCAGATCGTCGATCGACAACCGAAACCACGCGGGGTTGCCCGCCTCGGTGCGCGCGACCCGCAAGCCGCGCCAACCCACCGCGGTCAGCACCACGCGGTTGCCAGCGCCCGCCAACTTGATGCTGACCTGCTGCGCCTCGAAGTCACCCAGCAACGCGCCACTCGCGCCGCTGACCTTCACGTTCGGCATGTGCGACAGCAGCCAGGCCGAGCCGGCTTCGGTGCGCAGCGTCCACAGCACGCCGCCGCTAGCAGCCGCCAGCAGCAGGGCCACCACCACGACCGCCACCACAGGTGCAAGCAGCCACCAGAGGCGTCGGCGCGCAGCAGGCAACGGCGTTGCAGGGGGTGATGGTTCGGGCGCTGTCACGTCGTCCATTCTCAGAACGCGATGCCCACGCTCAGGTGCAGCCGCGCGGCCCGCACTTTCTGGCCGTAGGCCACGTCCAGGCGCAACGGCCCGACAGGGCTGCGCCAGCGCAGGCCGACACCGTAGCCCAGCGCCGGATCGAGGTCGGTCCAGCGGTCGGCGGCGTTGCCTGCATCGACGAAGGCGGCCCACCAGAAGGCGGGGTACTTGGCCGAGATCGGGCGCGCGACCTCGGCGCTGCCGGTCAGCAGCACACGGCCGCTGACCAGCGCGTTGTTGAGCGTCGGGCCGAGCGAGCGGTAGCCGTAGCCGCGCACCGAATCGTCTCCACCGGCGCGGAACAACAGCGTGTCGGGCAGCGCCACGTTGTCGGCCGCCGCCACGTGGCCGGCCTCGCCGCGCAGCGTCGCGTACCACGAGCCGACGGGCCGGTACCACGTGACGCGGGCATAGGCGCGACCGAACGGGCCGCCCACCAACTGGTTCTGGTTGCTGAACGAGCGGCCCAATGCCGCCTGCAGGCTGGCGGTCAGCCCGTCGCTGGGCAGCAGCACGTTGTCGACATCGCGCCAGACCCAGTGGTAGTTGGCCGACAGCGCGCTGCTTTGGGTCGAGCCCGACGGGTTGACGAGCTTCGACTGGATGAACTCGGCAAAGTACAGGCGCTCGATGCGCGGCGTGTCTTGGGTGCGGCCCGCGCGTGCGCTCCACGAGGTGCGCAGTTCTTCGGTCGAGCGCAGCCGCTCGGCGCTGCCCGACAGCAGGTTGCGGTAGTGCCCTTCCAGCGGGTGCGAAGTGAATTCACCGGACCACGACTGGATGTCCGGCCCCAGCTCGAACTTGTTCTTGGCGATCCAGCGGGTGCCGAACACGCGCCGGTGCAAATGCTCCAGCGTCACGCGCGGTCCGGTATTGGCGCTGTAGCCGACGCCCACCGTGGCCTGTTGCAGCGTCAGTTCACGCACCCGCACGATCACCGGCGTGGCATCGGCGGTTGCCGGGTTGGCATCGATCTCGACCGACGAGCCTTCGAACAGACCGGCCTTCTGCAAGCGTTCCTGAAAGTCCAGCAGCAGCTTGTCGCTGTACGGCGCGCCGGGGCTGAAGGTGGACAGTCGCAGCACCGAATCGGCGTCGTA
>JANNEI010000441.1:0-6116 GCA_031378565.1 Burkholderiales bacterium | reverse complement strand
CGGATTTTCTTGACGCCCATTTCCTCGACCAGGAACTTGATCAGCTTCTTCGCCTTGTCGCTGCCCGACTCGAATTCGATGCCGGCGTAGATGTCTTCCGAGTTCTCGCGGAAGATCACCATGTTCGTCTTGTGCGGTTCCTTCACCGGCGAAGGAACGCCGGTGAAGTATTGAATCGGGCGCAGGCAAACGTACAGATCCAACTCCTGGCGCAGCGCCACGTTCAACGAACGAATGCCGCCGCCCACCGGCGTGGTCAGCGGTCCCTTGATGGACACCACATAGTCGCGCAGCACCTCCAGGGTTTCTTCGGGCAGCCACACGTCCGGCCCGTAGATCTTGGTGGACTTCTCGCCAGCGTAGATTTCCATCCAGTGAATCTGCCGCTGTCCGGCGTAGGCCTTGGCAACAGCCGCATCCACAACCTTGATCATGACCGGCGTGATGTCGAGGCCGGTTCCGTCGCCCTCGATGTACGGAATGATGGGCTGCGAGGGGACGTTCAACGAGTAGTCGGCGTTGACGGTGATCTTCTGCCCGGCTTCGGGCACCTTGATGTGCTGGTACATGTTTTTGATCTCCGCTCGCTGCGTTAGGGAAGCCGTACTAATCCGCAGATTCTATGACAGCGCTGCTGTCAGCCGACACGGTGGATGCTGCGTTGCATGACGTGTTCAACCATGAACCGCCAGCTCATTTTTCCAACCCGAAGTCGACCCGCATCGGTGCCGACGTTCGCCGATCTCACGGACTTTTTTGCTGAGTTAATCTTTCAGCTTTCCGACCCAAGGCTCGCACCCACAATGCTCTCGCTCCGAAGATTTCTGGCAGGCCTCGCGCTGTTGTGCATCGCCCCGCTGCTGCAGGCTCAGGACGGGCCGCAGAAGCTGCCCGCCGTCACGCTCAACGCGGGCATGCACAACATTCAGGCCGAGGTGGCCCAGACACCCGACCAACGCGCCATCGGTTTGATGTTCCGCAAGACGATGGGTGCCAACGAAGGCATGCTGTTCGCGTTCGAGCAAGCTGCCACGCAATGCTTCTGGATGAAGAACACCTTGTTGCCGCTGTCGATCGCCTTCGTTGCCGCCGACGGCACCGTGGTCAACATCGACGACATGAAACCGCAGACGCTGGACTCTCACTGCTCGACCCGGCCAGTGCCTTTCGTGCTGGAGATGAATGTCGGCTGGTTCGCCAAACGCGGCATCAAGGCCGGGTTCAAGCTGAAGGGGCCGGCGTTTCGGCCCTGAGCGGTATGGCACCACCAGCAGGTTCGATCCCACAACGAAACAGGCCGGTCACTGACCGGCCTGCTTGTTTTCATGCGGTGTTGCTCAGGCGAAATTGGCCTGCGCAAACTCCCAGTTCACCAGCGAGGTCAGAAACGC
This sequence comes from Burkholderiales bacterium, assembly GCA_031378565.1. GTDB lineage: Bacteria > Pseudomonadota > Gammaproteobacteria > Burkholderiales > Burkholderiaceae_C > JANYJJ01. The sequence continues at coordinate 4,725 of JANNEI010000441.1, read as the reverse complement.
CTCGGCGTACTTCGGGCGCATGTTGCGGTAGTCAATGTAATAAGCGTGCTCCCACACGTCGATGGTCAGCAGCGCCTTGTCGCCGGTCGTCAGCGGCGTGCCGGCAGCGCCCATGTTGACGATGTCGACCGAGCCATCAGCCTTTTTCACCAGCCAGGTCCAGCCCGAGCCGAAGTTGCCGACGGCGCTCTTCGTGAAGGCTTCCTTGAAGGCGGCGTAACTGCCCCATTTCGCATTGATGGCTGCCGCGAGCGCACCGGCGGGCTCGCCGCCGCCGGCCGGCTTCATGCAGTTCCAGAGGAAGGTGTGATTCCAGATCTGTGCCGAGTTGTTGTAGATGCCGCCCGACGACTTCTTGACGATCTCTTCCAGCCCCATGGCCTCGAACTCGGTGCCCTTCTGAAGCGTGTTCAGGTTGACGACGTAAGCGTTGTGGTGCTTGCCGTGGTGGTACTCGAGGGTTTCCTTGCTCAGATGCGGGGCCAGGGCGTCGAGCGCGTACGGGAGCGGCGGCAGGGTGTGTTCCATGGTGTTCCTTTCGGGATCGTTTGAAGGTCAACAATCGATTGTAGGCAGCTTGCAAAGCCCGCGCCGCAGGTCAAGCCGCCGTCCGCGCTGGCATCCCGTCCTACGGAGGCCGAGCGGCGTTGATTCGTCGCACCAGCATGTCCGCGTCGCCGTCTGCCAGTGTCGCGTGCAGCGGCATGCCGGGTTCGAGTTGTGCCACCGACGCAATGGCGCGCCCCGCTTCATCGCTCAGCCACACGTAGCCGCGGCCCAGCACCCGGCGCGGGTCGAGCGCATGCAGCCTGGCTGCAACGGCTTCCAGCCGCTGGCGCTGCGCTGCACGCACGACGCCTGCTGCGCGCGCTTGCCGCTGCGCCAATTGCTGCACGATCTGGGCGCGCTGCACGCAGGCCAGGCGAGGCGCGGCATTCAGCCGCATTCCGAGCAAGGCCAGTCGCTGATGCTGCTGGCGCACGCGCTCGGACGGACGCGAAAGGCGCAAGCTGCACGCGTCCAGTCGCTGCGCCTGTGCGTCGAGCTGCCGCTGCACACGGCGCGCCAGTTGCTCGGCCATCACTGCCAGCGCCGACAGGCAGTCCACGGTCACGGGGGCTGCGAGTTCGGCCGCCGCGGTCGGCGTGGCGGCCCGGCGGTCGGCAGCAAAGTCGGCCAGGGTCACGTCGGTTTCGTGACCAATACCGCACACCACCGGAATCGGGCAGGCCGCGATGGCGCGCACCACGCGCTCGTCATTGAAGGCCCACAAGTCCTCGAGCGAACCACCACCGCGGCACACCAGCAACACGTCCACTTCAGATCGCGTGGCCGCCAACCCGATGGCCGCCACCAGCGCCTCGGGTGCCTCCGCGCCCTGCACCGGGCTGGGATAGATGACCACGGAAACATGCGGTGCGCGGCGCGCCAGGGTGGCGCAGACGTCGCGCAGTGCCGCGGCGGCGAGCGATGTCACCACGCCGAGTCGTTGCGGATGCGGCGGCAGGTCGCGCTTTCGTTCGGCATCGAACAGACCCTCGGCTTCCAGTGCGGCCTTGAGGCGCAGGAATCGCTCGAACAGGGCACCCTCGCCGGCACGCTGCATGGATTCGCCGACAAACTGAAGTTCACCGCGCGGCTCATACACCGCCAAGCGCCCGCGCAGTTCCACCAACTGCCCCTCGGCCGGCACGAAATCGAGCAGGCTGGCGGCGCGCCTGAACATGGCGCAGCGCAGGGTCGCGCCACCCGCCTCAGCGTCCTTCAGGTTGAAGTAGCAGTGACCGCTGCTGGCCCGCGAAAAGCCCGATATCTCGCCCTTGACGGCGCATGCTGCGAACCGGCTGCCCAGCGTTTCGGCCACGGCGTGAACCAGTGCGCCCACGCTCCAGACGCGGCGCTGCTGCCCAGCACTGATCGGCTCAACCATCGGCAACCCCTGAGCCGGCGCGGTCCGAGAACTCCACAACCGCGCCGGACAAGGCCCAGCGGCCCAACTCCCTTGTCACGAGGCTTTCACAATCGCGTAAGTGCTTGATTTTCAAAGCTTTATCGCTGCTTAAAGAATGAGCAATCTGTCGCGGGCCTTGAATTCTCGTGCGCTGCAGGCCACTGCACGGGCGTTGTCCACACAGTTGTCCACAGTTGCGGTGGATGGCTGGCGGGGAGGTTTCGAGCACGCCGCCCGATCGTTGCGCGGCCGCCGGGCTGCAATCGGCAAGACCCGTCAAAACCAGACCGCACCCGGGCCATAATCGCCCGTCCCGAAATGTGGACAGGCGTCGTTGAAAGGCCACTATTGATTTCGATCATACAAGCCGCAGGCTGGCCGATCTGGCCGCTGCTTCTGTGCTCCATCGCCGCTCTCGCCCTGGTGATCGAGCGATTTTCCAGCCTGCGCATGGTGCGCGTCACGCCGCCCCGCTTGCTCGACGAGGTGATTTCCGTGACCCGCACCAGCCTGCCGGCCGCCGACGTGGTCAACAAGCTGGCGGACAACTCGGTGCTGGGCGGCGTGCTGGCCACCGGTTTGCGCGCCATTGTCGCCGAGCCGCGCATCACTGAAAACGCATTGCGCGAGGCCATGGAATCAGCAGGGCGGGTGGCGGTTCACCGCCTCGAGCGCTACCTGACCACGCTGGGCACGATCGCATCTGCCGCGCCCTTGCTGGGCCTGCTGGGCACGGTGATCGGCATGATCGAGATCTTCGGCTCGCAGGCACCCACCGGTGCCAGCAATCCTGCCTTGCTGGCGCACGGCATTTCGGTGGCGCTCTACAACACTGCGTTCGGCCTGATCATCGCGATCCCGTCGCTCATGCTGTACCGCTACTTTCGCAGCCGCGTCGACGGCTACACGCTGGACCTGGAGCAGGCGTCCGACCGCCTGGTTCCTCACCTGATGCGGTTTGCGGTGCCACGCCACACGGGCTGAGCGCGACCATGCCGATGAACTTCCGCAAGCGGCGACTCGAAGAGCCCGAGATCAACCTGATTCCGTTCATCGACGTGTTGTTGGTGATCCTGATTTTCCTGATGCTCTCGACCACCTATTCGAAGTTCACCGAACTGCAGGTCACGCTGCCGGTGGCCGACGCCGAAAAGGCCCGTGACCGGGCGCGCGAGATCATCGTGGCGGTGGCCGCGGACGGCCGCTATGCCGTCAACCGCAAGCCGGTGGATGGGCGCAGCGTCGCGGCGCTGACGGCCGAACTGGCGGCGGCCTCGGCGGGGGCAGCCGATCCGGTGCTGATCATCTCGGCCGACGCGATGGCGGCCCACCAGGCGGTCATCAACGTGATGGACGCCGCGCGCCGCGCCGGCCTGGTCAAGCTGACTTTCGCCACCCAAACCTCGGCCAGCGGCGACGCCCGCTGATCGCGACGCGTCCGTGGCTTCCAGCTCCGCACCTGGCTGGTCGCGCCGCCTGCAGCGGGCCTGGCTGTCGCGCGGTGTGATCGCCTGGCTGCTCGCACCGGCCTCGCTTGTGATGTGGCTCGGCGTCTGGCTGCACAAGGCGCTGTACCGCAGCGGCGCGTTGACCAGTCATCGACTGCCGGTTCCGGTGGTGGTGGTCGGCAACCTCATCGCGGGCGGGGCCGGCAAGACGCCCACCGTGATCGCCGTGGTGTCGCTGCTGCGCGAGTGCGGCTACACGCCGGGGTTGATCTCGCGCGGCTACGGTCGGCAAGCGGACACGGTGCAGTCAGTGCTGCCCGACACACCGGTGCAGCAAAGCGGCGATGAGCCGCTGCTGCTGCGCCTGCGTTGCGGCGCGCCGGTGGTGGTCGGCCGGGACCGCGTGGCCGCTGCCCGCCATTTGCTCGCGCAGCACCCGGCCGTCGACATCATCGTCAGCGACGACGGACTGCAGCACCTGCGGCTGGCGCGCGACGCACAAGTCGTGGTGTTCGACGAACGTGGTGCGGGCAATGGCTGGCTGCTGCCGGCCGGGCCCCTGCGCGAGCCGATGCGGGCCTTGCCGCCTGCGCGCAGCGTGGTGGTCTACAACGCGACGCGGGCCAGCACGCCGTGGCCGGGCGAATGCGTTGGGCGCTCGTTGGCCGGCGTGATGCTGCTGCGCGACTGGTGGGCCGGACGGCCAGCCTCGCGCGACGCCCTGATCGCGCTGCAGCAGTCCAGCGTGCTGGCCGCCGCCGGCATGGCGCAACCCGAGCGCTTCTTCGCGATGCTCGGAAGCGCCGGCCTGCGCGTCGAGCCGCTGCCATTGCCCGATCACCACGACTTCGCCCGCCTGCCCTGGCCGGCCGAGACACCGGATGTCATCGTCACCGAGAAAGACGCGGTCAAGCTGGCGCCGGACCGCATGGGCAGCATCACCCGCGTATGGGTCGCACCGCTAGACTTCGAGTTGGCGGACGCCACCTGCGCCGCGTTGCTGGCCTTGCTGCCCCGCACCGCATCCGCCGCGCCCGCCACGCCCGCCACGTCCCCCGCATCACCAAGGATTTCGCATGGACACCCGAATGCTTGAACTGCTGGTGTGCCCCATCTGCAAGGGCCCGCTCGAACATCACCGGCCGCCGTTCCATGAGCGGCACGAGTTGATCTGCAACGCCGACCGGCTGGCGTTTCCGGTGCGCGACGGGATCCCGGTGATGCTGGAAGCGGAAGCACGTTCGCTCGACACCGCCACGGCACCGCTGACCGGCGCGTGAGCTTCACCGTTCTCGTTCCGGCGCGACTGGCCTCGACACGGCTGCC
>JANNEI010000436.1:0-4810 GCA_031378565.1 Burkholderiales bacterium | reverse complement strand
TTCATCGACCCGGACAACGTCGAGGCGGAGTTCGCGATCATCGTGCGCTCTGACATGAAGGGGCGCGGGCTCGGTCACCTGCTGATGCGCAAGATGATCGATTTCCTGACCGGTCGCGGCACGCAGCGAATGGTCGGGGCCGTCTTGCACGAGAACCACGGCATGCGCGAACTGGCGCGGTCGAACGGCTTCGTGGTGGACACCGCCGGGTCGGACGCGGACGCACTGCGGGTCGTGCTGACGCTGCCGGGGTCGAAGTGAACCGCATGGACCTTCGGCCCGCCGAACCCATCGACATCGACTCGCCCGATGCCCTGACTCCTTGACGCCGATCAAGGCAGGTTGACCCTGAGGACGGCAACATCGTCGAATCAATTCGACAAGGAGCCGTCCATGAAAGTGCTATTGCCGGTCGACGGCAGCGACTTCACCAAGCGCATGCTGGCCTACATCGCCGCCCACGACGAACTGCTGGGCGCGGGCCACGAGTACACGATATTCACCGCCATCCCGCTGGTCCCCTCGCGAGCGGCCCGCTTTCTGGACAGCAGCATCGTCAACGACCACTACCGGGACCTGGCGGAAGAAGTTTTCCATCCCGTCAGAAAGTTCGCCGAGCAGCAAGGCTGGAAGACGCACGAGGTTCACGTGGCGGGCCACGCGGCGGAGGCGATTGCCGAACTGGCCGAGTCCGGCAAGTTCGACCTGATCGTGATGGGCACGCACGGCCATTCGGCACTTGGCAACATGGTGCTCGGCTCGGTGGCGAGCGGTGTGCTGGCGCGCTGCAAGGTGCCGGTATTGCTGATTCGCTGAGCCCACGTCCGCAACCCTCGGCCGCGCCATGAACGCGACGGCGCAGGCGGCGGACGGTCCGGCCATCGAGATGGCGCGGTCGTCGGTGCTCGACGACCCGGTCGAACTCGGCCAGTTCACCCGCTGGGCAGAAGGTGCCAGCGGCAGCCGGATCGCCGAGTCGTCGCTGCGCATCGCCGGCATGCACTGCGCCGCCTGTTCTGGCCTGATCGAACAGGCACTCGCGCAGGTGCCTGGCGTGCTCGACGCCCGGGTGAGCGCTGCGGCACAGTGCGCGACCGTTCGCTGGGACGCCGGGCTGACCCGCGCATCGGCCTTGGTCCGCGCCATCGAAGCAGCCGGCTACGACGCAGTGCCCGACACCGCCGCTGCCGCGCGTGGGCTCCGCAAGAAGGAAGCCCGCGTCGCGCTGTGGCGTCTGTTCGTGGCGGCGTTTTGCGCGATGCAGATCATGATGCTGGCTGCGCCGGCCTACTTCAGCGCGCCGGGTGAGTTGGCCGCCGATCACAAGCGGCTGCTCGACTGGGGCGGCTGGCTGCTGACGCTGCCGGTGCTGTGGTTTTCGGCCGCACCGTTTTTTGCCGGTGCCTGGCGGGCGCTGCGGCAACGGCGCATCGGCATGGACGTGCCGGTGGCGATCGGCATCGCCATCACCTTCATCGCGAGCAGCGGTGCCACCTACGACCCGGGTGGCGTGTTCGGCAGCGAGGTCTACTTCGATTCGCTGGCGATGTTCGTCAGCTTCCTGCTCGGCGGGCGCTACCTTGAGATGCGCGCCCGTCACCGCGCCGAGCAGTCGCTGGAGGACGCAACGGCGCAACTGCCGCAAAGCGTGGTGCGCGAGACCGCCGGCGGCGCTGTCGAAGTGGTCAGCGCCCGGCGGCTGCGCGTGGGCGACCTGCTGCGCATTCCTTTCGGTCAGGCGTTTGCGGCCGACGGTGTGCTGACGCAAGGCTCGACGCAAGCCGACGAATCGATGCTGACCGGCGAGTCGCGCCCGGTGCCGAAAGCGTGCGGCGACGCCGTGGTGGCCGGCAGCGTGAACCTGCTGTCGCCGGTGCGGATGCGCGTGCAGCGCGTCGGGCCAGACACACGCTACGAGGCGATCGTGGCCCTGATGCGCGCCGCGCGCTCCGAGCGCCCGGCGATGTTGGCGAGTGCCGACCGCTGGGCCGCGCCGTTTCTGTGGGCCGTGCTGCTGCTGGCCGCGGCTGCCGGGGCGGCGTGGAGCGTCTTCGATCCGTCGCGCGCGGTCTGGGTGGTCGTCTCGGTGCTGATCGTCACCTGCCCGTGCGCGCTGTCGCTGGCAGCGCCGAGTTCGCTGCTGGCGGCAGCCGGTGCCATGGGCCGGCGTGGCGTGCTGCTGCGCCGGCTGGACGCGATTGCCGGGCTGGCGCGGATGCGCACGCTGTTCGTCGACAAGACCGGAACGCTGACCGAGGGACGCTTGCGCTGCGTCGAGGTGCAACGCCTGGACAACGGCGGGCCTGACGCGATGCCGGCAACGCAGCCGACGCAGGTATTGCAGGCCATCGCTGCTTCGCTGGCGGCGTGGTCCACCCACCCGCTGGCGGCGGCCTTGCGCGAGTCAACCGTGGCGGCCGACATGGCGTGGCACGGCGTGCGCGAGGTCGCCGGCCAGGGCATCGAGGCCGCCGACGAAGCCGGCTGCGTCTGGCGTCTGGGTGCGGCGCTGTGGGTCGGTGCGCCCGCGAGGAACGATGAGTGCGATGCGGCCGATGTGGCCGATGCAGGTGACGCCGCTGACGGCGCGCAGACCAGCCTGGGCTGCGACGGCCGCCCGCTGCTGCGCTTCGTGTTCGAAGAACGCTTGCGCGATGACGCGGTGGCCGCGGTGCGCGCCTTGCAAGCCGACGGTGTGCGGGTCTGCCTGTTGTCGGGCGACTCTGTGCGCCAGGCGCAGCGGATCGCGTCGCTGCTGGGCCTCGATGCGGCTGCGGCCACAGGGGCGCTGACGCCCGACGACAAGCTGGCCGCGGTGCGTGCCGCCCAACAGCGCGGCGACGTGGTCGCGATGCTCGGCGACGGCATCAACGACGCGCCCGTGCTGGCCCTCGCTGACGTGTCCCTCGCGATGGGCGAGGGTGCCCTGGTGGCCCGCACGCAGGCCGACGGCGTGCTGGTGTCGATGCGGCTCGGCGACGTGGTGCGCGCCCGCGCCCTGGCCAAACGCACGCTGCGCGTCGTGCGGCAAAACTTCGCCTGGGCCGCGGTCTACAACGCCGCCTGCGTGCCGCTCGCGCTCGTCGGCTGGCTGCCGCCCTGGGCCGCGGGCCTGGGCATGGCCAGCAGCTCGCTGTTCGTCGTGCTGAATTCGCTGCGGCTGGCGCGCTAGCCGCAATCACCCGATGGACATCCTGTACCTGCTGATTCCGATGTCCGCGCTGCTGGTGCTGTGCATCCTCGGCGTGTTTGCCTGGGCGCTGCATGGCGGGCAGTTCGACGATCTGGAGCGCGAGGGCGAGCGTTTGTTCGCCGAAGACTCGCCGGAACTTGACCGGGATCAAGCGACACGCGGCACCGCCGCGAAAGAATCCGGCTCAGCCCAGTAACCCAAGTAACGCATCTCGAAGGGGACGACAGATGGTCAACGGTTCCGTGCCGGCACCCAATGCTTCGGTTTACAACGACGGGGTCGTGCGTCTGTTCACGCTCGCTGCCGTGCTGTGGGGCGTTGTCGGCATGCTGTGGGCGTCGTCATCGCCGCGCAGCTGACCTGGCCCGAGCTGAACTTCGGCATCTCGTGGTTGAGCTACGGGCGGCTGCGCCCGCTGCACACCAATGCGGTGATCTTCGCGTTCGGCGGCTGCGCGCTGATGGGCAGCAGCTTCTATGTCGTGCAGCGCACTTCGCAGGTGACGCTGTTTGCGCCCAAGCTGGCGGCGTTCGTGTTCTGGGGTTGGCAACTGGTCATCGTGGCGGCCGCGATCAGCCTGCCGATGGGCTACACGCAAGGCAAGGAATACGCCGAGCTCGAGTGGCCGATCGACATCCTGATTGCCGCCGTCTGGATCGCCTATGCCGTCGTGTTCTTCGGCACCATCGGCGTTCGCAAGGTGCGTCACATCTACGTGGCCAACTGGTTCTACGGCTCGTTCATCCTGACGGTGGCGCTGCTGCACATCGTCAACAGCGCGGCCGTCCCTGTGGGTGCCTTCAAGAGCTACTCGGTGTATGCGGGCGTGCAGGACGCGATGGTGCAGTGGTGGTACGGCCACAACGCGGTCGGCTTCTTCCTGACCGCGGGCTTCCTGGGGATGATGTATTACTTCATTCCGAAGCAGGCCGAGCGCCCGATCTACTCGTATCGCCTGTCGATCGTTCACTTCTGGGCGCTGATCTTCACGTACATGTGGGCCGGCCCGCACCACCTGCACTACACCGCGCTGCCGGACTGGGCGCAAAGCGTGGGCATGATCTTTTCGCTGGTGCTGCTGGCCCCGAGCTGGGGCGGAATGATCAACGGCATCATGACTCTGTCGGGGGCCTGGCACAAACTGCGCGAAGACCCGATCCTGAAGTTCCTGATCGTCAGCCTGTCGTTCTACGGCATGGCCACTTTCGAGGGGCCGATGATGTCGATCAAGACCGTCAACGCACTGAGCCACTACACCGACTGGACCGTCGGCCACGTGCATGCCGGCGCGCTCGGCTGGGTCGGCCTGATGACCATCGGCACGCTGTACTACATGATCCCGCGCATGTTCGGCCAGACGCGCATGTACAGCGTCAAGGCGATCGAGCTGCACTTCTGGATCAGCACGCTGGGCATCGTGCTGTACATCGCCGCCATGTGGATGGCCGGCGTGATGCAGGGCCTGATGTGGCGCGCGGTGAACACCGACGGCACGCTGGTCTACAGCTTCGTAGAAAGCGTCAAGGCGACGTTCCCGTTCTACGTGATCCGGCTTGCCGGCGGCGTGCTGTACCTCGGCGGCATGGGTGTGATGGTCTGGAACGTGATCAAGACCGC
>JANNEI010000432.1:0-21838 GCA_031378565.1 Burkholderiales bacterium | reverse complement strand
CCAGCGTGGCGGTCAGCGTGGCTTCGGCACCGCGCTCCACCCAGGGCGCGGCACCGCTGATCACGAAAGCCAGCAAGCCGGTCGGGCCACCCAGGGCACCGAGGTCGAACACGAACTGCGCTGGCGATTGCGCCGCATCTGATCGTAACGACAGCATCGGGCGCGGCAGGCGCGTGTCTTCGCTGTGCAGGTAGACCGTGACGATCGGCTCGTAGCGCATGGCCGCCGCCGTTTGCGCCCATTCGGGACAGAGGCCTGCCGTCAGCCGCGCTGCTTCGCCTGGTGGTGTCGCCAGCACGACGTGCGCAAACGGTTCGCCGTCCACACGCCAAGCGGCACCCGGCGAATCGGACCTGTCATCGGGGGCGACACGTTCGAGCCGCTCGACACGTGTCCCCATGCGCAGGCTGGCTCCGGCCCCCGCCAACCACGTGGCGGCCGGCTCGGGAAGCAACTCGCTCAGCCGCAGGCGCGGCAACATCAGGTCGGCAGAGCCCGGGCCGGCAAACAGCGCGTCGCGCAGCACCCGCAGGAACACCTCGGCGCTGGCCTCGGTCGACCGGGTGTTGAGTGCGGCGATGCACAGCGGGTCGATCAGGTCGAGCCGCACCGACTCGGGCACGCCAGCGGTCAGCTGAGCGACCGTGAGCGCGGGCGCGCACCGAAAGCCGTGCAGCGCCCAGCCTCCGGCCTGCATCAGCAAACGCAGTCGATCGCCCCAGGCCCAGCCGCGCTGGGCCAGCACACCGCGCACGAATGCCAGCGTCGCAGAGCCCCTCGGCAATTGCAGGCCCCGTCCGTCCGGGCCGACCAGGCTCAGCGGTGTGCGCACGAAGGCCTGTGCGGTGTCGACGCCCACGGCGTCGAGTAGCCGCAGCGTTTCGGTGTATGCGCCGATCAGGATGTGCTGGCCGTTGTCCAGCTCGAAGCCGTCGATGCGGACCCGGCGGGCGCGTCCGCCGAGCTGTGCAGCCATCTCGAACAGGGTGGCCTGGTGGCCGCGCTGCGTCGCTTCGACTGCGGCGGCCAGGCCCGCCCAGCCACCGCCCACCACGGCCACCTTTTGCGGAGAACCCGTCACCGCCCGCGCCAGTTCGTGCGCATGGCGATCCACAACTTGCGCAGCGGCGTGAGCGAGGTGCGCTGGTGCAGCACCTGGAAGTTGTCAGCCTCGATCTCGCGCAGCAAGGTGCGGTAGATGTTGGCCATCATCAGGCCGGGTTTTTGTGCGGCCCGGTCGGCGTCGGGCAGCAAGGCGAACGCTTCGTCGTAACAGCGGTGGGCGCGCTCGGCCTGGAACTTCATCAGCGCCGTGAAGCGGTCGCTGTAGCCGTGCGGCGCGACCCGGGCGAGCACCTCGCCGGCCTTCACCTCGAAGCGCTGCAGCTCGGACACGGGCAGGTAGATGCGACCGCGCCGCGCGTCGTCGCCCACGTCGCGGATGATGTTGGTGAGCTGCATCGCCAGACCGAGCCGGTGGGCGTACTGCACGGTCGCGTCGGCGGTGCTGCCGAAGATGCTCGCCGCCACCTCTCCGACCACGCCCGCCACCAGATGGCAGTAGCGTGCCAGCCCGGCAAAGTCGAGAAAGCGCGTCTGCTCTAGATCCATCTGGCAGCCCTCGATGACCGCCAGCAGGTGCGCGGCATCGATGTTGAAGGCAGCCGTGTGCGGCATCAGCGCCTTCATCACCGGGTGGCTGGGCGCACCGCTGAAGGCACTGGCGACTTCCTTGCGCCACCACGCCAGCTTGCTGGCGGCCACACCGGCGTCCTGGGCCTCGTCCACCACGTCGTCCACCTCGCGGCAGAAGGCATAGAACGCGGTGATGGCGGCGCGCCTGGGCGGCGGCAGAAACAAAAAGGCGTAGTAGAAACTGGAGCCACTTTTCGCGGTCTTTTCCTGCACGTACTGCTCAGGCGTCATGCGGCCTCCCGCCTCGCGGCCACGCTGGCCGGCTGCATCCGCCAGGCGCGCCACAGCAGCGCGGGCAGATCGAACCCGTGCAGCCGCGGACGTGCCGTGAGCGTGCTGAACTCCATCTGCTCGACGCGCTCAAGAATGCGCAAGCCGCCTTGCACAACCAGACGCAACTCCCAGCCCGCGCGGCCCGGGATTCGGTACACCAGCGGCAAGCCTTGCAGCATCAGCGTGCGTGCCCAGGCGACGGCGTCTGCGACCAGCGCACGCACCTGCGGGCTGTCTTCCCGGGCCAGCAGGCTGAGCGGATCGACACCGTGTCGCCGGCACTCCGCCAGCGGCAGATACAAGCGCCCGTTCGACGTGTCGACGCTCAGGTCCTGCCAGAAGTTGGCCAGCTGCAAGGCGGTGCAGATCGCATCCGACTGCGCCAGCGACAGCGCGTCCTTCACGCCGTACAGATGCAGCAGGAGCCGCCCCACCGGGTTGGCGGACCGGCGGCAATAGTCCAGCAGTTCGGGCCGATCGATGTAGTCGTGCTTCGACACGTCTTGCTCGAAGGCGCTCAGCAAGTCGTGCAGCAGCGCCACCGGCAAACGGTGCGCCACCAGCACCTTCGACAAAGGATTGAAGACGGCATCCCAGCGGAGCGAGGGTGCGCGGCCGTCGACTGTCGCGGCCAGGTCGCGCCGATAGTCAGCCAGATCGGCGAGCCGCTGCGACGGCGTTGCACTGCCCTCGTCCGCGATGTCGTCGGCCGTGCGTGCGAAGCCATAGATCGCGGTCACGGCGGGGCGCAACCGGGGTGGGCACAGCACCGATGCAACCGGGAAATTTTCGTAGTGATTCACGCTCACGGTGCGCATTGTCCACGCTGGAGAGCGGTGCCGCGTGCGGCCGCCGTCGAGGCCGCGGATGGCGATTGACAAGCGCAGGTTGACCCACCTATATTACTGACCAGTCAGTCAGTTGATGACGAATCGCAGTCGCAAGCCGAGGTCTTTTCATGCGCATTTCAACGTCCATTGCCCTGCTGGGTGCACTGATCCTCGTCGCTTGCTCGAAGACCGAACCCGCGCCCGACCCGATTCGCGCCGTTCGGACGATGACGGTCGGCTCCGACTCCGTCGGCGGCACCTATGAGTACGCTGCAGAAGTGCGCGCACGGACCGAATCGCGCCTCGGCTTTCGCGTTGGCGGCAAGATCGTTCGACGCGACGCCGACCTGGGCGACTCTGTCAAGCGCGGTCAGGTTCTGGCGCAACTCGATCCACAGGACCTGAAGCTCGGGCAGGACGCGGCGCGGGCCTCGCTGGTGGCCGCACAGGCGAACCACGATCAGTCGGTGGCGGACTACCGACGCTTCAAGGAACTGCGCGACCAGGGCTTCATCAGTTCGGCCGACCTGGAGCGGCGCGACACCACGCTGAAGGCATCGAAAGCCCAGCTCGACCAGGCCAGGGCGCAGTCCAGCGTGCAGGGCAACCAGGCGGGCTACGCCGTGCTGGCGGCGGATGCCAGCGGGGTGATCACCGGCGTGGACGCCGACCCGGGCACGGTGGTGGCTGCCGGCGCGCCGGTGCTGCGCCTGGCCCACGACGGACCGCGCGACGTGTTGTTTTCGGTGCCTGAGGACAAGGTGGGACTGATCAAGGCGCTGGCCGCGCAGCCGGGCAGCTTCAAGGTTCGGTTGTGGGGCGCGTCGGGTGAATTGATGGGTGCCAGCCTGCGTGAGATCGCCGCATCGGCCGACCCCGTGACCCGCACGTTTCTGGTCAAGGCCGACATCGGCAGCGCCGCTTCGGCCGGCGTGAGGCTGGGCCAGACGGCGACCGTGGTGGTCGAGCTGCCAAAGACCACCGGTGTGGTCAAGTTGCCGCTCTCGGCACTGAAGGAAGAGCAGGGCCGCAGTGTGGTGTGGCTGGTCGACAAGGCCAGCATGACCGTCAATCCGCAGCCGGTCCAGGTGGCGGGTGCCGATGGCAACGACGCGGTGATCACCGGCGGCCTGACCCCCGGGCAGACGGTGGTGACGGCGGGTGTGCACGTGTTGAACCCCGGGCAGAAGGTGAAGCTGTACGTCGATCCGGGCACCGCGTCGACGCTGAGCAGCCCGACCGTGCCGGTGGCCGTGAAGTGAGCGGGCTGCCCGTGAATGCGCCTGCCGACACCCAGGCGACCGATCGCGCCTCGCGTTTCAACATCTCCAGGTGGGCGCTCGAACACCCGGCGCTGACCCGCTATCTGCTGGTGGTGTTGATGCTCCTGGGCGGGGCCGCTTACTTCCAGCTTGGACAGGACGAAGACCCGCCGTTCACTTTTCGCGCGATGGTCGTGCGCGCCTACTGGCCCGGTGCCACAGCGCAGCAGATCGCCGACCAGGTGACCGACAAACTGGAGAAGACGCTGCAGGAAGTGCCGTACGCCGACAAGATCCGCAGCTACTCCAAGCCGGGCGAGACGCAGATCATCTTCCAGGTGCGGGACTCGTCGCCGCCCAAGGAGATGGCGCAGATCTGGTACAGCGTGCGCAAGAAGATCGGCGACATGCGCGGCACGCTGCCGGCCGGCGTGGTCGGGCCGTTCTTCAACGACGAGTTCGGTGATGTCTACGGCACGATCTATTCGCTGTCTGCCGACGGCTTCACTTACGAAGAACTGAAGGAGCAGGCCGATCGCGTGCGCCAGCGACTGTTGAAGGTGAAGGACGTCAACAAGGTCGAACTGTTCGGCGCACAAGACGAAAAGATCTTCATCGAGATCTCGCAAAAACGCCTGGCGCAACTGGGCCTCGACTTCAACCAGGTGCTGGCGCAGATCGGCCAGCAGAACGCGGTCGAGTCGGCGGGCGTCATCACCGCGCCCACCGACTCGCTGCAGGTGCGGGTGGGCGGCCAGTTCAATTCGGTCGACGACCTGAAGGTTTTCTCGATTCGCGCCGGTGCTGCCAGCTTCAAGCTGGGCGACATCGCCGACATCAAGCGCGCCTACGTGGACCCGCCGCAAGTCAAGGTGCGCGACCAGGGCAGGGAGGTGATTGCGCTGGGCTTCTCGATGGCCCGGGGCGGCGACATCATCGCGCTGGGCAAATCGCTGAAGACCACCGCCGACGCGATACGCGCCGACTTGCCGGCTGGCATCGAGATGCAGCAGTTCCAGAACCAGTCCACCGTGGTCGGGCGCTCGGTGGGCGAGTTTGTCGGTGTGTTGATCGAGGCGGTGCTGATCGTGCTGGTGGTCAGCTTCATCAGCCTGGGGTTGCACTTCAAGCCGGGCTCATGGAAGTTCACGATCGACTGGCGGCCCGGCATGGTGGTGGGCATCACGATTCCGTTGGTGCTGGCCATCACTTTCGTGACCATGTACTACTGGGGCGTGGGGCTGCACAAGATTTCGCTGGGCTCGCGGATCATCGCCCTCGGATTGCTGGTCGACGACGCCATCATTGCGGTCGAAATGATGGTGCGCAAGCTGGAAGAAGGCTACGACAAGGCGCGCGCCGCGACCTTCGCCTACGAGGCCACGGCGATGCCGATGCTGACGGGCACCCTGATCACCGCAGTGGGATTCCTGCCCATCGGCCTGGCGCAGTCGACGGTGGGCGAATACACCTTCGCAATCTTCGCCGTGACGGCTGCGGCGTTGCTGATCTCGTGGGGGGTTTCGGTGTACTTCGTGCCTTACCTCGGCACCTTGCTGCTGAAGGCGCCTCCGCACGCTGAGGCCGGCGTCGAGGGGCAGCCGCACGAGCTGTTCGACACGCCCTTCTACACACGTTTCAGGGCCATCGTGAACTGGTGCGTACAGCACCGCTGGATCACCATTGCGCTGACCATCGCCACCCTCGCGCTGGGACTGGTGGGCATGGGCAAGGTGCAGAACCAGTTCTTTCCGGATTCGAGCCGCCCGGAAATCATGATCGACCTCTGGTATCCAGAGGGCACCTCGTACGCCGCGAACGAAGCCGTGACGAAGCGGGTCGAGGCGCGGGTGATGAAGCTCGATGGGGTCGACCGCGTCACCACCTGGGTGGGCAGCGGGCTGCCGCGCTTTGTCCTGACCGTCGACCAGATTTTTCCGCAAAGCAATGTGAGCCAACTGGTCGTGTTGCCCAAGGACCTCGCCGCTCGCGAGCGCCTGCGCAAGTTGTTGCCCGAGTTGCTGGCCACCGAGTTTCCGGAAGCGCGCGGCCGCGCCAAGCTGTTGCCCAACGGCCCGCCGGTGACCTACCCGGTGCAGTTTCGTGTCGTCGGTCAGGACCCTGGCAGAGTGCGGGCGTTTGCCGATGAGGTGAAGGCCATCATGCGCAGCAACCCGAACCTGCGCGGCATCAACGACAACTGGAACGAGTCGGTCAAGGTGCTGCGGCTGGAGGTCGACCAGGACAAGGCACGCGCGCTGGGCGTGTCCAGCCAGGCCATTGCCCAGGCGGCACGCACGATCAACAGCGGCAGCACCATCGGCCAGTACCGCGACGGCGACCGGCTGATCGACATCGTGCTGCGCCAGCCGCTGTCGGAGCGCGACGCCATCACCGACCTGGCCAGTGCGTACGTGCCCACCAGCAGCGGGCGCAGCATCCCGATCAGCCAGATCGTCAGGTCAGGCTTCGCATGGGAGCCGGGTGTGTTGTGGCGTGAGGGGCGCGACTACGCGGCCACTGTGCAGGGCGACATCGTGGACGGCTTGCAGGGTGCCACCGTGACGGCGCAGCTGAACCCGTTGTTCGAGCCGCTGCGCGCCAAGATGCCGCCGGGTTATCGAATCGACGTGGCCGGTGCGGTGGAAGAAAGCAGCAAGGGCACCGGCTCGATCGCCGCCGGAGCGCCCCTGATGCTGTTCATCATGTTCACGCTGCTCATGTTGCAACTGCACAGCTTCAGCCGCTCGGTGCTGGTGTTCCTGACCGCGCCGATGGGCATCGCCGGTGTGGCCGCTGCACTGCTGCTGCTGAACCGCCCGTTCGGCTTCGTCGCGCTGCTGGGCGTGATTGCGCTGATGGGCATGATCATGCGCAACTCGGTGATCCTGATCGACCAGATCGAGCAGGATCGCGAGCGCGGCGTGCCCACCTGGACGGCCATCGTCGAAGCAGCCGTGCGGCGCTGCCGGCCGATCATCCTGACCGCCGCGGCCGCAGTGCTGGCGATGATCCCGCTGTCGCGCAGCGTGTTCTGGGGGCCGATGGCGGTGGCCCTCATGGGTGGCCTGGTGGTGGCCACGGTGCTGACGCTGCTGGCGCTGCCGGCGATGTACGCAGCCTGGTTCCGGGTCAAACTGCCGCCTGACGAGACGTTGGCACGAGGCAGCTAAAATAGCCGGCTGTTGGGCAGACACCGAGCGCGGGTGGCGAAATTGGTAGACGCACCAGGTTTAGGTCCTGACGCCAGCGATGGTGTGGGGGTTCGAGTCCCCCCCCGCGCACCACACACTACATCGGCAACGAAACGAGAGAGTCTTTTTGATCATGGCTGTGACTGTTGAAACCCTTGAAAAACTGGAGCGCCGCATCACGCTGACGCTCGCTGCCGCCACCATCAATTCCGAGGTCGAGTCGCGCCTCAAAAAGCTGTCGCGCACCGTCAAGGCCGATGGCTTTCGCCCCGGCAAGGTGCCGATGAGTGTGGTGGCCCAGCGCTACGGCTATTCGGTCCACTACGAAGTGATGAACGACAAGGTCGGCCAGGTGTTCTCCGAGGCCGTCAACGAAGCCAAGCTCCGGGTCGCAGGCGCACCGCGCATCACCGAAAAGGAAGGCACGCCCGAGGCGGGCCAGGTGTCTTTCGATGCCACCTTCGAGGTCTACCCCGAAGTCAAGCTCGGTGACCTGTCGGCGGCCGAGGTCGAGCGCGTCTCCACCGAGGTGACCGACGCTGCCATCGGCAAGACACTCGACATTCTGCGCAAGCAGCGTCGCACTTTCGCGCAGCGCGCGGCCACTGAAGGCGCTGAAGAAGGCGACCGCGTCACGATCGACTTTGAAGGCAAGATCGACGGCGTGACGTTCGACGGCGGCAAGGCCGATGGCTTCCAGTTCCTGATCGGCGAAGGTCAGATGCTCGAAGCGTTCGACAAGGCGGTCCGCGGCATGAAGGCCGGCGAGTCCAAGACGTTCCCCCTGCAGTTTCCCGACGACTACCAGGGCAAGGACGTGGCCGGCAAGGAAGCCGACTTCATGGTCACGATCAAGAAGATCGAAGTGCAGAACCTGCCTGAAGTCAACGAAGCGTTTGCCAAGTCGCTGGGCATCAAGGAAGCCACGGTCGAAGGCCTGCGCGCCGACGTGAAGCGCAACCTCGAACGCGAGGTGAAGTTCCGCGTGCTGGCCCGCAACAAGACCTCGGTGATGGACGCGCTGGTCAAGGTGGCTGAACTCGATGTGCCGAATTCGCTGGTCAAGGGCGAAGTCGAGCGGATGCTCGAGAGTGCCCGCGCCGACCTGAAAAAGCGTGGCGTCAAGGACGCCGAGACCGCGCCCATTCCAGCGGAGATGTTCCAGCCGCAAGCGGAGCGCCGCGTGCGCTTGGGCCTGGTCGTGGGCGAACTGGTGCGCAGCAACAACCTGCAAGCCAAGCCGGAACAATTGCAGGCGCACATCGAAGAGATGGCGCAGAGCTACGAGAAGCCGTCCGAGGTGGTGCGCTGGTACCTGGGCGACCGTCAGCGCATGGCGGAAGTCGAAGCTGTCGTGGTCGAGAACAATGTGGCCGATTTCGTGCTCGGAAAAGCCAAGGTCACCGACAAGGTGTTGCCGTTCGACGAATTGATGACGGCTTGATTCGCGTATCGTCTTGCGGAAGGCACCGCGCCCTGTGGCCGGTGCCTTCTGCATTTATGAGCGCCGGCACTTGCGACGACATAATTCAACCCAAGATCACTGTGGCAACTTGAAGGGGACGACATGAGCGCGCTGGACACACAAGGCCTGGGCATGGTGCCGATGGTCATCGAGCAATCGGGGCGTGGCGAACGCGCCTACGACATTTATTCGCGCCTGCTGCGCGAGCGGATTATCTTTCTGGTCGGGCCGGTGAACGACCAGTCCGCCAACGTGGTGGTCGCGCAGTTGCTGTTTCTGGAAAGTGAAAATCCCGACAAGGACATTCATTTCTACATCAATTCGCCAGGCGGTTCAGTCAGCGCAGGCATGTCGATCTTCGACACCATGCAGTTCATCAAGCCCGATGTGTCCACCATGTGCATCGGCATTGCAGCCAGCATGGGGGCCACCTTGCTGGCGGCCGGTGCCAAGGGCAAGCGCCTGGCGCTGCCGAACTCGCGCGTGATGATCCACCAGCCTTCCGGTGGTGCCCAGGGTCAGGCCACCGACATCGAGATTCAGGCGCGCGAGATCCTGAAGCTGCGCGAGAGCCTGAATGCGATTCTGGCGGAGCGCACCGGCCAGACGCTGGACAAGATTCGCGCCGACTCCGAACGGGACTTCTTCATGTCGGCCGGCGAGGCCAAGGATTACGGCTTGGTCGACCAGGTGCTCATGAAGCGTTGAGCCACCTGCCAAGCGCCTGATCAGGGCAGTCAACGGGGTCTTTCTTCTCGGCAAGGCCCCGTTTTCTTTTGCTCTATCATTTGACTCGCACCTTCTTTATTCCGAGCAGCATTGCCCCCGACCCATGGCCGACAAAAAAGGTTCTTCGAGCGAAAAGGTTTTGTACTGCTCCTTCTGCGGCAAAAGTCAGCATGAGGTGAAGAAACTCATCGCCGGTCCCTCCGTCTTCATCTGCGACGAATGCATCGAGCTGTGCAACGACATCATTCGCGATGAAGTGCCAGCCGATGGGGTGGAGGCGAAAGCAGCCAAGTCCGATCTGCCGATTCCCAGCGAAATCAAGGCCAGCCTCGACCAGTACGTGATCGGCCAGGAGCCTGCCAAGCGCGTGTTGTCGGTGGCGGTCTACAACCACTACAAGCGGCTCAAGCACATGAGCACCGCGAAGGACGGGATCGAGCTGTCGAAGAGCAACATCCTGCTGATCGGCCCCACCGGCTCTGGCAAGACCCTGCTCGCTCAGACGCTGGCCCGCTTGTTGAATGTGCCGTTCGTGATCGCTGATGCCACCACGCTGACCGAAGCTGGCTATGTCGGCGAGGATGTCGAGAACATCATTCAGAAACTGCTGCAGAACTGCAACTACGAGGTCGAGCGCGCGCAGCGCGGCATTGTCTACATCGACGAGATTGACAAGATTTCGCGCAAGGCCGACAACCCGTCGATCACTCGCGACGTGTCGGGCGATGGCGTGCAGCAAGCGCTGCTGAAGCTGGTCGAAGGCACGATGGCCTCGGTGCCACCGCAAGGCGGACGCAAGCATCCGAACCAGGATTTCCTGCAGATCGACACCACCAACATCCTGTTCATCTGCGGCGGTGCGTTCGACGGACTCGAGAAGGTGATCCGCAACCGCTCCGAAAAGTCCGGCATTGGCTTCAGCGCCAACGTCAAGACGAAGTCTGAGCGCAAGGCCAGCGAAGTGTTCCGCGAGGTCGAACCCGAAGACCTGATCAAGTTCGGTCTCATCCCCGAATTGGTGGGTCGCTTGCCGGTGGTCGCCACGCTCGGCGAACTGAACGAAGATGCGCTGGTGCAGATCCTCACCGAGCCGAAGAACGCACTGGTCAAGCAATACCAAAAGCTGTTCGCAATGGACGGCGTGGATCTCGAGATTCGGCCGTCGGCACTGGCGGCCATCTCGCGCAAGGCGCTGGCGCGCAAGACCGGTGCCCGCGGCCTGCGCTCGATCATGGAGCAGTCGCTGCTCGACACCATGTTCGAACTCCCCACCATGGAGGGGGTCGCCAAGGTGGTGCTGGACGAGCACACGATCGAAGAGGAAGCCAAGCCCTTGCTGGTCTACCGCGAGCACAAGGCCAGCGCCTGACCTGTCCGGTGCCGCGCGCTGGCAAAAGGGGGCGTTGCACGCGGCTTCTTGCAATTGAATGCTCAGGCCCTAGATGGGGTCGAGAAAGAGAGGTTTATTCATGTCCGGACATCCTGTATTGCCTGCCGAAAAGATCACGCTGCCTTTGTTGCCCTTGCGCGACGTGGTCGTATTTCCGCACATGGTCATTCCACTGTTCGTGGGGCGTCCCAAGTCGATCAAGGCGCTTGAGTCCGCGATGGAGTCGGGCCGCCAGATCATGCTAGTGGCGCAGAAGGCCGCCGGCAAGGACGAGCCCAAGCCCGACGACATGTTCGACGTGGGCTGCGTTTCCACCATCCTGCAAATGCTCAAACTGCCTGACGGTACCGTGAAGGTGCTGGTCGAAGGCATACAGCGGGCCAATACGCACAGCATCACCGACAACGGCGATTACTTCGTCTCCGACGTCACCCCGGTGCTGCCCGAAGCCCAGACCAAGCCCGAGATCGAGGCCTTGCGCCGCGCGGTCACGCAGCAGTTCGACCAGTACGTCAAGCTCAACAAGAAGATTCCGCCTGAAATTTTGACGTCGATTGCCGGCATCGACGACGCTGGCCGCCTGGCCGACACCATTGCCGCGCACTTGCCGCTGAAGCTCGAGAACAAGCAATCGGTGCTCGACTTGTTCGCGGTCGACAAGCGCCTGGAAAAACTGCTCGAACAACTCGAGCACGAAGTCGACATCCTCCAGGTCGAAAAACGCATTCGCGGGCGCGTCAAGCGCCAGATGGAAAAGAGCCAGCGCGAGTACTACCTGAACGAGCAGGTCAAGGCGATTCAAAAGGAACTCGGTGACGGCGAAGAAGGTGCCGACCTCGATGAACTGAACAAGAAGATCGTCGCGGCCAAGATGCCGAAAGAGGCGCGCAAGAAAGTCGATGCCGAGTTCAAGAAGCTGAAGCTCATGTCGCCGATGTCGGCCGAAGCCACCGTGGTGCGCAACTACATCGACACGCTGGTGAATCTGCCGTGGGCGAAGAAGACCAAGATCAAGCACGACCTGACGAACGCCGAGAACGTGCTGAACGAAGACCACTACGGCCTGGACAAGGTCAAGGACCGCATCCTCGAGTACCTCGCTGTGCAGCAGCGTGTCGACAAGGTGAAGTCGCCGATCCTGTGCCTGGTCGGGCCGCCGGGGGTGGGCAAGACATCGCTCGGTCAAAGCGTGGCACGTGCGACGGGCCGCAAGTTCGTCCGCATGGCGTTGGGCGGCGTGCGCGACGAGGCCGAGATTCGCGGTCATCGCCGCACCTACATCGGCTCGATGCCGGGCAAGGTGCTGCAAAGCCTCAGCAAGATCGGAACGCGCAATCCGCTGTTCCTGCTGGACGAAATCGACAAGCTCGGCATGGATTTCCGTGGCGACCCGTCGAGCGCCTTGCTCGAAGTGCTCGACCCCGAGCAGAACCACACCTTCAGCGACCATTACGTCGAGGTCGATTTCGACCTCAGCGACACGATGTTCATCGCCACCTCGAACTCGATGAACATTCCGCCGGCACTGCTGGACCGGATGGAAGTGATTCGCCTGTCGGGTTACACCGAAGACGAAAAACTGAACATTGCGCAGCGCTACCTGATGCCCAAGCAGGCCAAGAACAACGGCGTTCGCGAGGCCGAGATGGAAGTCACCGAGTCAGCCGTGCGCGGCATCATCCGCTACTACACGCGTGAGGCTGGCGTGCGCTCGCTGGAACGCGAGATATCGAAGATTTGCCGCAAGGTGGTCAAGGGTGTGCAACTGAAGCAGTACACCGAAAAGGTCGTCGTCACCGAAGACAACCTGAACGATTTTCTGGGGGTGCGAAAGTACAACTACGGCCAGGCTGAAAAGCAGAACCAGGTCGGTCAGGTGGTTGGCCTCGCGTGGACCGAGGTGGGCGGCGATTTGCTGACCATCGAGTCGGCGATGATGCCGGGCAAGGGCGTCATCATTCGCACAGGCTCGCTCGGCGACGTGATGAAAGAGTCGGTGGAAGCCGCCCGCTCCGTGGTGCGCAGCCGGGCTCGCCGCCTGGGCATCAAGGATGAGCTGTTCGAGAAGCGTGACATTCACATTCACGTGCCCGACGGTGCCACGCCGAAGGACGGCCCGAGCGCGGGGGCCGCCATGACGACGGCGTTCGTGTCGGCAATGACCGGTATTCCGGTGCGCGCCGACGTGGCGATGACTGGTGAGATCACGCTGCGGGGTGAAGTCACCGCCATTGGCGGGCTAAAGGAAAAGCTGCTGGCTGCGCACCGGGGCGGCATCAAGACGGTGATCATTCCAGAAGAGAACGCCAAGGATCTGCAAGACATTCCCGAGAACGTGAAGAATCATCTCGAAATCATTCCAGTGAAGTGGATTGACCGGGTGCTCGAGGTGGCGCTAGAACGGATGCCGGAGCCGCTGCCCGACGAAGAGCCTTCCAAGGCCGAGGTCAAGACCGAAGTGGTTGCACCGATCGCATCCGTGGTGCCCGATTTGCTGACGCATTGAGCTGGCTGGCTTTTGCTCCGGTCAGTTTTCAGCCTATAATGAGGGCTTCGTTTGGTTTGAACAGCCGGACGATGAAATGCGGGAGTAGCTCAGTTGGTAGAGCGCAACCTTGCCAAGGTTGAGGTCGAGAGTTCGAGACTCTTCTCCCGCTCCAGTTTTATAAAAAGGGAAGCCGAGGCTTCCCTTTTTTGTCAGAATGAATGGTGTCTCGAACGACACTTGTTCACTCGACGGCGCGATAGCAAATCGGTTATGCAACGGATTGCAAATCCGTCTAGCCCAGTTCGACTCTGGGTCGCGCCTCCAAAAACAGCTTGTAAATCATCGACAAACGCTCCGACTCTGCGGGGCGTTGTTGTTTTTGGGCTGTACCTTGGTGTGAAATGGCATGTCGCTTTCGGTCTTGGCAGCAGTGCGACTGCGCAGCGGACTGGTTTGTGCGTCAAGCCCAGTTGCGAGCGGGTAGGCGAGGTCACTGCCGGCAGCCAGCTCTCACCGTCCCCGCCAGAACATCCCGTCTAGCTGGCGCAGCGTCACTTGCCGCCAGGTCGGGCGGCCGTGGTTGCACTGGTCGGCGCGGTCGGTGCGTTCCATGTCGCGCAGCAAGGCGTTCATCTCGTCGAGCGTGAGCTGGCGGTTGGCGCGCACGGCGCCGTGGCAGGCCATGGTGGACAAGATCTGATCCTGTGCGCGCTGGATGGCGCGGCTTGCACCCCACTGGGTCAGCTCGGCCAGCACGCTGCGCGTCAACTCCACCACATCGCCACCGGCCAATGCGGTCGGTTGTGAACGCACCGCCAGCACGCCGGGCGACAAGGGCGACACGTCGAGGCCCAGCGTGCGCAGGGTGTCGGTGTGCGCCTCGGCGGTGGCGACTTCGAGTGGGGTGCCTGCGAAGGTGGCTGGGATCAGCAGAGGCTGCGTTTCGATGGCGGTGTCAAGCAGGCTGGTTTTCAGACGTTCGTAGACCACGCGCTCGTGCGCCGCGTGCATGTCGACGATCACCAGCCCCTGCGCGTTCTCGGCCAGCACGTAGATGCCGGCGATCTGCGCAATGGCCTTGCCCAGCGGCCATGGCGTGGTGTTGTCGAGCACCGCTGTTTGCGCTGTTGTTTGCGCCGCCGTTTGCACTGCGACGCTCCATGCAGCGGGCGGTTCCTTGGCATACAGCACGGCCGCTTGTTGCAGGCCGAGCTGACCCTGCGCGGCGCGGGCCGCGTAAGAACCGAAGGCACCGAAAGCGGCTGGTGTGGCATGGCCGACAGCCCCCGCTGCGCCGCTGTCTTCACGCTGCGGTGACACCCCGTCTGCGGCCGCAGTGACCACGCCGCCGCTGCCCGCGCGCGGAATCGCCAGGGCCGCCTCGACCGCGCGGCGCACCGCCTGGTGCACCTCGCGTGAATCGCGAAAGCGCACCTCGATCTTGGTCGGGTGCACGTTCACGTCCACCCGCTCGGGCGCGATGTCGATGAACAGCACATACGCCGGTTGCCGGCCGCCGTGCAACACATCTTCGTAGGCCGAGCGCGCGCCATGCGCAATCAGCTTGTCGCGCACGAAGCGGCCGTTGACGTAGACGTATTGCTGGTCGGCCCGCGTGCGCGCCGACTCGGGCGTGCCGGCGCGGCCGGTCACGCGCAGCACGCCCAGGTCCAGCGTCACTTCGCGGCTTTGATGGTTGAAGTCAACCCCCAGCACATCGTGCATTCGCTGGGCCGGTGTGGTCCGTCGCCACTGCTGTACCAACCTGCCTTCGTGCCACACCGCAAAGGCCACGTCCGGCCGCGTCAATGCATGGCGGCGCACGGCCTCGACACAGTGCGCCAGTTCGGTGGCTTCGGTCTTCAGGAACTTGCGGCGTGCCGGCGTGCTGAAGAACAGTTCTCGCACCTCCACGCTGGTACCCACGCCGCGAGCGGTTGGCGCCAGTTCACCCGACCGCGCGTCGAGTCGCTGCGCGTGCGATGCATCGCTGGTGCGGCTGGAAATGCTGACCTCGGCCACCGAGGCAATCGCTGCCAGGGCCTCGCCCCTGAACCCCATCGTCGTGACGTTTTCAAGGTCCAGCAGCGAGCCGATCTTGCTGGTGGCGTGGCGGCGCAGTGCCAGCGGCAATTCGGTGCTGGCAATGCCGAAGCCGTCGTCTTCGACCACCACGGCCCGGATGCCGCCGCCGATGAGCTTCACCGCCACCTCGGCGGCACCCGCGTCGAGCGCGTTGTCGACCAGTTCGCGCACCACCGAGGCCGGCCGCTCGACCACCTCGCCGGCGGCGATCTGGCTGATCAGCTCGTCGGGCAGTTCACGGATGGCGCGGCGCAGCGCGGGTTGCAAAACGGCATTCATGCTCGGATTGTAGAAAGCCTCGACAGCCGCGCCCCGGATAATCCGTGCCTATGGAAATTTTCACCGTCCTGTTCGATTTCATCCTGCACGTCGATGTGCACCTGGCTCATTTCGTGACGACGTACGGCGCCTGGGTCTACGGCCTGCTGTTCCTCATCATCTTCGTCGAGACGGGGGTGGTGGTGATGCCCTTCCTGCCCGGCGACTCGCTGCTGTTCGTGGTGGGCGCGCTGTGCGGCGCTGGGCTGATGAGCCTGCCGCTGTCGATCGGCCTGCTGATCGTGGCGGCCATCATGGGCAACCAAGCCAACTACGCAATCGGCAGGCACTTCGGGCCCAAGGTGTTCCAGTGGGAGAACTCGCGCTTCTTCAACAAGCGGGCGTTCGAGCAGGCGCATGCCTTCTATGAAAAGTACGGTGGCATCACCATCATCGCCGCGCGCTTCATGCCGTTCCTGCGCACCTTCGCGCCGTTTGTGGCCGGGGTCGCGCAGATGACCCGCAGCAAGTTCACGTTCTTCGACGTGACGGGTGCGGTCTTGTGGGTCGGCGGCGTCACGCTCGCCGGCTACCTGTTCGGCAACATTCCGTGGGTCAAGGAACACCTGGACAAGATCATCTGGAGCGCCATCCTGCTGCCTGGCCTGCTGGTGCTGTTCGGCGCATGGAAGGCCCGCCGCAAGACGACCTGACGCTGCGTGCCCCACAGCGGGCGCGACCCACCCCTACCTTGTCAATTGCCGGTGCCCGGGGCCACACGTATTCTCCGTGGGGCCATGAATTCCCGAACGCGCGTTGCCGCTGCGAGTGCAGACGCAAGCCACACCATCTGGGTGCAGGGCCGCCCCATCCACATTGCGATCGGTGACTGGCCCGAGGGCCGTACACCGCGCGCGCTGTTGCGGCTGGCCGGCCCGGTTCAGCCGCCCTGGCGGCAGGCGCTGCGCAAAGCGGGGTTGACCGTGCGCTTCTGGTGCCCACCCAGCGGTGCCTGTGTGCAAATGCCGCTGGCCCTGCGGCGCGAGCCGGCCCGCCTGGCCGCGTTGGGGTTCGTGCTCGGTGGCTGCGATTTCACCGAGGCCGAAAGCCAGCGGTTCGATGGTGCCGCGCCTGCGCTCGAAGCCAGCGACTTGCCGGCCGACTGGTACGACGTGGTCTGCTTCGACCGCGCGGCAGTGGCCAGTGTTGTCAAGGCGCTGGCTGCGCTGGGGGCCGTCGTGCTGGCGCGTGGCAGCAGCAAGCTGCGGGTGCAGTTCGACGGCGATGCGGCGCAACTGCGCGACTTGACGGGCGTGAAGCTGGTCGACGCCGCACGCCAGTCGTCGCTGCTGTCGGCAGCGGCACTGCGCGGCAGCGTGGGTGCGCTGCCGCTGCTGCCTGCAGCGTGGCGGCTGGACGGTGCCGGCGAGGTCATCGCGGTGGCCGACACCGGGCTTGACAGCGGGGACCCGACCCGCGCGATGCACCCCGATCTGGCCGGCCGCATCCGTGCCCTGATCTCGCTGCCGATGACGCCGAGCTGGCAGGCGCTGGCCGTGCCGCGCAGCGACGACGCCGCCGACCGTGCCAGCGGCCACGGCACCCACGTGGCCGGCCTGGCCTGTGGTTCGGGCCTGCTCAGCGGCGGTCGACAAGGCGGCCTCGCGCCGGCCAGCGAACTGGTGTTCCTGGCCATCGAGCAGCAGGTCGACCTGAAGCCCGGTGCGCCACCGCGCCTGAGCTCGGGCTACCACCTGGCGGGCCGCCCGCTCGACCTGCGCGAGCTGTACCGCGCCGCGGCCGCCCACGGCGCCGTGCTGCACAACATCAGCTGGGGCGACGCCACCCGCGGGGCCTACACCGACGACTGCTTCGAGACCGATCTCTTCCTGCGCGAAGACCCGCATGCGGTGGTCGTCTGTGCGGTCGGCAACGACGGCACCGACGCGGACGGCAACCGCCGCATCGACAGCGGCAGCGTGTTCGCGCCGGCCTGCGCCAAGAACACCATCGCCGTGGGCGCGACCGAGGGCCCGCTGCAAGGCATGGGCTCGCGCGCCACCTGGGGCGACCTGGACCCGGCGCGGCTTCGCTGGCGTGCCGCGCTCGACCGCGCCGACCCGATTTCGGGCGAGCCCGACCGCATCGCGCCGGTGTCCAGCTGCGGCCCGACCCGCGACGGCCGCACCAAGCCCGACCTGTGTGCGCCCGGCATCAACCTGCCCAGCACCCGCTCGCGTGCCACCTCGGCGCAGGGCTGGGGCCTGGCCGACCCGATGCCTCACTACATGTACGACGGCGGCACCTCGATGGCCGCGCCGGTGGTCACCGGTGCCATCGCGCTGATTCGCCAGGCCTGGCGGCGTGCGCGACGCCGGCCCAGCGGAGCGGCCCTCAAGGCGCTGGCACTGCTGGCCTGCACGCCGGTGCGCGGGCGCGACGGCCTGCCCGCCAGCGCGGCCGAAGCAGGCTTCGGGCGGCTGGACGTGGGGCGTGCGCTGCCGCCGGCCTGCAAGGCGCTGCCCGGCTGGCGCGTCTTCCTGCGCGACGCCTTGTCGCTGAAGGTCGACACCGGCCAGCAGCGCGACTTCGCCGTGCTGCTGCGCCGACCCGCCCGGCTGCGCGCCGTGCTGTGCTGGACCGACCCGGCGGGCGAACGGCTCATCAACGACCTCGACCTCAGCCTGCTGGGTGCCGATGGACGCACGCTCGCGACGGGCGGTGCCGGCAGCGCGTTGCCTGGCCCCGACCGCGTGAACCCGGTCGAGTGCGTCGACGTGCCCGGGCTCAGCGCCGCCCGCCACCTGCTGCGCGTGAGCGGCTTCAACGTGATGGACGGCCCGCAACGCTTCGCGCTGGCGTGGGCCGTCGAAGAAGCGCCCTCATGAATCGACAAAGCGAGCGCGAGCGTGAGCGCCTCCGCGACCCGAATTCACCCCGCCTGTTCACCGAACCCAAGGAGACCGACATGGCCAGCACCCGCAAGACCACGACCAAATCCGCTGCCAAGGCGAAAACCAAGACACCGTTCGCCCGCACCTCGGGCGTCAACCTGCCGGCCACGCGCGACACCGGCGCGTTCGGCATGGCCGGTGCGTCGTTCACCGATACCGCCTTGCTCGACGTGGCGGACTCCGTCGCCGGCAAGCTCGATTCCATCGCGCCCACCTTCGGCGAGATCCTCAAGTCGGTGGGTACCGGCGTGGCCCGCGCACAGCGTGCACTCGACGACAGCGTGCGTGACACGGTCAGGAAGCTGTCCGACACCAAGATCGATGTGGTCACCGACGTGATCCAGCGCATCGACGACGACACCGGCCTGCCGCTGGAGCCCACCGTCGACGACCTCATCAAGCAGAACCTGTCGGTGCTGAACTTCATCACGCCATCGGTGCACGAGTGGAAGTACGTGGCCCTGTCGATGGACATGACGGTGGCCGCCATGGATGCCAAGACCGGGATGAAGTTCAACCGGTCGTCGTTCAGCACCTCGCGCCAGTCAGCGGGCGGCTTCTTCGGCTTCGTCGGCCTCGGCCGCACCACCGCCAGCACCGAGTTCAACGCGGTGCGCAGCAACATCGAGCGCGAGTCCGAATGGGCCTCGGGCAGCGTGCAGCTCGACGCCATGCTCGGGCCGCGCCGCACCACCAAGTTCCCGGTGCCGGCGACGGTGGAGATCGGCCCGCAGATCTTCACCGTGCAAGGCAAGACCACCGACGTGAAGGCTGGTCCCGGTGCCACTGCGGTGCTGGTCGAACGCAACGTCGAGCTGACCATCACCATCCTGAAGGCCAACGGCGAGGCCAACAGCGGCAAGAACCCGGTGATCGAAGCGCCGGGCCTGCTGCGCGAGGCGCTGGCCGGCGGTGCCACCGACGCCAGCGGCAAGGTGAAGTACAAGCTGCGCCGCTTCTACAACAACGGCGGCGCGGCGTTCGCCACCTTCCCGGTCACGGTGCGGCTGGGCGCGATCGTGCGCCGCTTCAACGTCGACCTCTGACACACCCTCGCCACTCAGCCACTGCACACACCAGGAGCCCGCCATGGCAACCGCACTGACCGACCTGCCTTCCTCCGTCACGCTCGACCTCAACGACACGGCCGACGTCAACGACGCCACCCGAAAAGCCGGCATGAGCTTCGGCAAGCTGATCGAAACCACCGGCCTCGCCATCGCCGATTCGCAGCGCCAGCTGAACGACGTGGGCGCTGCGTCCACCTCGGCGCTGGCTGCGCAACTGGTCGACGTGATCGCCGCCCAGGTCAACGCCTACGACGACGACGGCAACCTCGACGCCACCGGCACCAAGACGCTGCCGATGAAACTGCCGCTGATCAACTTCATCGACCCGGTGTTCTACGAGTGGGCGCAGGTGCGGCTGCAGGGCCAGTTCTTCGCCACCGAGTTCGTCGGCAGCACCGAGGCGTCGACGAGCGGCGTGGCGGTCGGTGCGAGTGTTGGCAATACCGGGGGCTTTCTGTTCGGTGCCGGCTCCAACAAGTTTTCGCTGGCCGTGCGGCGCAGTTCGAGTGATGTGGACACCACCATTGAGCAAAGCTTCGGCCACATCCGCGCCAGCGCGCTGCTGCAACCCAAGACCGACATCGGCGTGCCCAAGCCGCGCCAGCTGATCGACGCGCCGTCGCTGGCAGTGCAAGTCGGCCCCGACGTGGACGACGTGACCGAGCCCGGTGCGCGGCGCAAGAAGCTGTCGATCCTTTGCTACAAGCGCAGCGGCGAAAAGCAGGACGCCGACAAGTTGCTACCGCTGTCGATCGAGGTGGCGGGCGCGATGTGGACCTTCGACCCTGCCGTTGCGGGCGATGCCGGCAAGACCACTGCCGAAGGCAGCGTGCCGGTGCTGATCAAGCGCTTGTTCCCGGTCGTCGCTGGCCAGGCCGACCCCGACAAGACGCCGGTCGACGTGACGGTGACCGTGCGCCTGGGTGTCGTCTCGTCGACCACCGTGGTGCGGTTCTAGACCGTGGCTGACAGCGTGGGCCAACAGGCCGCCCTGGCGGTGCTGCTGGCCGGTGCGGTGGACGGCGTGGTCCAGGCCCAGCAGCGGCTGGACGAAGACGCGCTGCGCCGCGTCACCGAGTTCATCGACACACCGCAGGGCGGCCTGGTGTTGCCGCCGCTGTGGTACACGCTGTCCGAGGTGAACATCGAACTCGAACTGGCTGCCAGCGTGACACGGCTCGATGCGCGGCGCGGCGGTGCGGTGCGGCTCGACGCGCGGCTGCTCAACCCGACCTCGGTGAGCCTGTTCGGCTACAGCGCCGCCAGCGGGCTGAAAGTCGCGCTGCGGCTGGCACCGCGCGAGGCTGCCACCGCGGTGCCGCCGGTGCTGCCGGTCAGTGCACCCCCGCAACCTGTCTGAAGGCGCGCCGTCCATGGTGTCCACCGACAGCTTCAGCCCGGACGGCCGCCGACTCGTGCTGGCCAGCGACGACCACCGCGCCCGCCTCTGGGACGCGGACAGCGGCAAGCCGCTGGGCGAATCGATCACGCACCGCGACAGCGTCACGGCAGCCGGGTTCTGCGCCGGTGGCAAGCGCGTGTTCACGGCCTCGGCCGACGGCAGCCTGCGCTTCGGCGACGCTGAAACCGGCAAGCCGATCGGCACCCCGATCAAGCACCCCGCGGGCCTGAGCGGCGCGGGCGCTGGCGCGTCGGGCAACCTGGCGGACTCGGTGATCGTGACGGTGTGCGACGACTTCAATGCGCGCCTGTGGAGCGTCGAGTCGGGCGACGCCATCGGCCGCCCGATGGCGCACCGAGCGGCCATCCGCAGTGCGGCGTTCAGTGCCAGCGGCGGCCTGATCGTGACGGCATCCGACGACCAGACCGCGCAGCTGTGGGACGCAGCCACCGGTGACGCGGTCGGCAATGCGCTGAAGCACCCGGCGGCGGTCATGGCCGCAGGCTTCGGTGCCGCCGATGAATTCGTCTGGACGATGGCCGCCGACTCGGTGGTGCGGGTGTGGGCGGTTCGCACCCAGAAGCTGCTCAATGACAGCATCGGCCACGAGGGCCTGCTGGCGGCCGACATGCATGGCCAGGGCAAGTTGCTGGCCACTGCCGGCAAGGACAAGACGGCGCGGCTGTGGGACGCAGCCTCCGGCCGTGCGGTGCGCGAGCCGCTGTTGCACGACGGCGCGGTGC
>JANNEI010000401.1:0-5590 GCA_031378565.1 Burkholderiales bacterium | reverse complement strand
CTGCAGCCCGACGGCAGCCGCTACAAGGTGCCCCAAATGGGCTGGAACCAGGTCATCCAGGCCCGGCCGCACGCCTTGTGGGACGGTATTCCGGACGCTGCCTGCTTCTATTTCGTGCACAGCTTCTATGCCCGGCCGTCGGACGCGCGCCACAGCGTCGGCGAAACCGACTACGGAACGCGCTTTACCTGCGCGCTGGCCCGCGATAACATTTTCGCCACCCAGTTTCACCCCGAGAAAAGCGCTGACCACGGTTTGCTGCTGTACCGCAACTTCCTGCGCTGGAATCCCTGACCCCGTCTCGGCCCGCCCTTTCTCTCGACCTGCCCACGGCCATGCTGCTGATCCCCGCAATCGACCTCAAAGACGGCAAGTGCGTTCGCCTCAAGCAAGGCGACATGAATGACTCCACCACCTTCGGCGAAGACCCCGCGGCCATGGCGCGGCGCTGGGTCGATGCCGGGGCGCGCCGGCTGCATCTGGTGGACCTGAACGGTGCCTTTGCCGGCAAGCCGGTCAACGAGGCCGCCGTCAAGGCGATCCTGGCCGAGGTGGGCGATGAGATTCCGGTGCAGCTGGGCGGCGGCATTCGTGACCTCGACACCATCGAGCGCTACCTCGACGACGGCCTGAGCTTCATCATCATCGGCACCGCCGCGGTCAAGAGCCCCGGCTTTCTGAAGGACGCCTGCAGCGCCTTCGGCGGCCACATCATCGTCGGCCTGGACGCGAAGGACGGCAAGGTCGCGACCGACGGCTGGAGCAAGCTGACCGGCCACGAGGTGATCGACCTGGCCCGCAAGTTCCAGGACTACGGTGTCGAAGGGGTGATCTACACCGACATCGGCCGCGACGGCATGCTGACGGGCATCAACATCGACGCCACCGTGAAGCTCGCGCAGGCGTTGACGATCCCGGTCATCGCATCGGGCGGGCTCAGCCAGATGGCTGACATCGAGCAACTCTGCGCGATCGAAGCGCAGGGCGTGACCGGCGTGATCTGCGGGCGGGCGATCTACAGCGGCGACCTTGACTTTGCGCTGGCGCAGGCGCGCGCCGACGCGCTGTTTACCGCCTGATCAGGCGCTTTGCGCCCGCCGAGCGCGCGTGGCGGTACCGATCAGGCCCAGTCCGGCCAGCATCAGTGCGTACGTCTCAGGCTCGGGCACGGCTGCGGTGAGGAATCCCCTGATCTCACCCCCGGCGTACAGACCGGGGCTGTGGATGTTGACGTAGGCCTTGCCCGCCGCAATGCCGGTGGCCAGGCTGGCGAATTTTGCGGCGTCCAGCGTGAACACTTTCGCGTATGTGCCTGAGGTCACCGACGGAAAGTCGGTGAATCCTTGAGCCACACCGACGCTTCCGGCCCCTGCGACCGCCGTGCAGCAGTGAATGTGGCCGGCGCTGGCATTGGCCGTCAGGTTGACGAAGTTGATCAGCACGTCGATGGTCAACGCAACATCGTCGAGTTCGACTGTGGCCGAGCCCGTCGCGGGGGATGTTGCGACGGGTTCGCCGACGTTGCTCAGCATGGCCGAAAACGAGGTGACGGCGGCCGACGCCGGAAAGGCAAAAACCGCACTCAGGGCGGCGATCGCGCTGGCTGCACGGAGAGACGATGTGTTCATGGCGTGAAACTCCCGGTGGGTGCGAAAAGGAGGCGGTTTGCCGTGACGAGCATGCTTTCGCAACAATGAGTCTACGAATCAAAGCCAGCCTCAACGCACGCGGCCCCCTAAGTTTCGGGGGCGGGCAAACCCCATAATTCGCCTCATGCTTGCCAAGAGAATCATCCCCTGCCTCGACGTGACCGGTGGCCGCGTCGTCAAGGGCGTCAACTTCGTCGAACTGCGCGACGCCGGTGACCCGGTTGAAATTGCAGCGCGCTACAACGACCAGGGTGCCGATGAACTCACCTTCCTCGACATCACCGCGACCAGCGACGGGCGCGACCTGATCCTGCACATCATCGAAGCGGTGGCCTCGCAGGTCTTCATTCCGCTCACGGTTGGCGGCGGCGTGCGGGTGGTCGAAGACGTGCGCCGGCTGCTGAATGCCGGTGCCGACAAGGTGAGCTTCAATTCCGCTGCGCTGGCGAACCCGCAAGTGATTCGCGAGGCCTCGGCCAAGTACGGCGCGCAGTGCATCGTGGTGGCCATCGATGCCAAAGTGAGAGCCGATGGCCCAGGCTGGGATGTCTACAGCCACGGCGGGCGCAAGAACACCGGCCTCGACGCGGTGGCGTGGGCGAAGCAGATGGCCGAGTTCGGTGCCGGTGAAATCCTGCTCACCAGCATGGATCGCGACGGGACCAAGAGCGGTTTCGACCTGGCGCTGACCCGCGCGGTGAGCGACGCGGTGAGCGTGCCGGTGATCGCCTCGGGCGGCGTCGGCACGCTCGAGCATCTGGCCGACGGCATTCGCCTCGGCGGGGCCGACGCGGTGCTGGCAGCCAGCATCTTTCACTATGGTGAGTTCACCGTCGGTCAGGCGAAGGCATTGATGGCTCGCCGCGGGATTGCGGTGCGGCAATGAGGCCGGCACGCGCCGGCACGGCCGCTGTGTCGCCGCGCCCGCCAGCGGCCTTGCCCAACGAGGTGCGCATCATCGGCGGGCGCTGGAAGCGCTGCAAGCTGCCAGTCGCGAACCGGCCTGGCTTGCGCCCCACGCCCGACCGGGTGCGCGAGACACTGTTCAACTGGCTGGGCCAGAACCTGTCTGGCTGGCGCTGCCTCGATGCCTTCGCCGGCAGCGGTGCGCTGGGTTTCGAGGCGGCTTCTCGCGACGCGGCCGAGGTGGTGCTGCTGGAACGCGACCCGCAGCTCGCGCGCAGCCTGCGCGATTCGAAAGAGCGCTTGAAGGTAGACGTGCTCAAAGTGGAATGTGCCGATGCCCTGGCGTGGATGCAGCGCAGCGCAGCGCAGGCCTTCGAACTCGTCTTCATCGACCCACCCTTCGACGCCGAGCTGGCCGGGCCGGCATTGAAGGCGGCTGCGCGGGTGGTGGTGGCCGACGGCTTCATCTACCTCGAAGCCAGCCGCTCCTTCGACGATTCGGAGCTGCTGGCGCTCGGGTTGACGGTGCACCGCCAGGCACGCGCCGGGGCCGTTCACTTCCATCTGTTGCAGCGCGTGGCTCCGGCCTACACTGCGCCCCAATGACACCCACGCAGACGCCACCCAAGGAGCGCAGCATGACCTCCGTGACCGCCCTCACTGCCGTCTACCCTGGCACCTTTGATCCGATGACGCTGGGCCACGAAGACCTGATGCGCCGCGCCAGCCGCCTGTTCGAGCGGCTGATCCTGGCGGTGGCGGCGGGCCACCACAAGCGCACCATGTTCACCATCGACGAGCGGCTAGAGATCGCGCAGGAACTGGCCGCCAAATACCCGAACGTCGAGGTGGTCGCCTTCAGGGGTCTGCTGCGCGACTTCGTGGTGGGGCTGGGCGGCAAGGTGGTGGTGCGCGGCCTGCGTGCGGTGAGCGACTTCGAGTACGAGTTCCAGATGGCCGGCATGAATCGCCAGTTGATGCCCAATGTCGAAACCGTGTTTCTCACCCCCAGCGACCAGTTTCAGTTCGTGTCCGGCACCTTCGTGCGCGAGATCGCAAGCCTGGGCGGTGACGTTTCGAAGTTCGTGTCGCCGTCGGTGCTCGAACGCCTGAAGTCGCGCGTCCGGGCCACCGAGGCTTGAGAGGCGCGGCATGGTGCTCCTGATCACTGAAACGAACGGCGGGAATCCGCAACGCCTGCGTTGCGCCGACATTCGCGGCGAGCGCCTGCAAGCGCTTGCCGTATTCGTCCGCAGGAAGGAGGGCTCATGGCACTCCTGATCACTGAGGAATGCATCAACTGCGATGTCTGCGAGCCTGAGTGCCCGAACCAGGCGATCTACATGGGCGTGGAGATCTACGAGATCGACCCGTCCAAATGCACCGAATGCGTCGGGCACTTCGATGAGCCGCAGTGCGTCCAGGTCTGCCCGGTGAACTGCATCCCCATCCACCCGGACCACATCGAATCGAACGAGACGCTGTGGGCCAAGTACCGCCGCCTTCAGCAGGGCGGGGTTGTGGTTGCGCCAGGGGCTGAAAAGAAGGGCTGATTCAGTTCCGGCGTCTGCGCGCTGCCGCCGCGTCCTGCGTGCTGGCGTCGCCGGGCAGGGGCTTGACCTTGGTGTGCCGCTTGCCGCGGTAGGCGCGTTCGGATGCGCTGGCACCGGCGACCTGCGGCGGCGGCGGCCGGCCATTGAAGCCCGAAGCGATGGCCGGCTTGGTGGCGGCCTCTTGCGCCCGGCGTTCCCGCTCCAGTTCGGCCGCGCGCTGACGCTCGCGCGCCGCCACCTTGACGGCTTCAGCGCGCTGTGCAGCGCTGCGCGGGTCGCTGGCATCGACCAATGTGCCGCCTGCGCACGGCACCTGCGAATACTCCCGCCCTTCGGGCCCGCAGCGGTAGATTGCCGACGGCGCAGCGCCGGCACCGGCTGCGGTGAAGGCGAACAGCCACGCTGCGAGGGTGTACTTCATGGCAGGGTCTCAGGGTTCTGCTCAAGCCGTCGGTTCGGGCTTGGGCGGCTTGGGTCGGGGTGGTTTGGCGTGCACCTTCATCATGGCACGCTCCATGTCGCCCGCGAGGATCAAGTCGAGTGCCTGCACCGCTTGCTCGGTGGCCTTGGTGATGGCCTCGCGCTCTGCCTGCGGCGGTCTGCGCAGCACGTAGTTGATCACCTCGGCCTTCACACCCGGGTGGCCGATGCCCAGGCGCAGCCGCCAATAGTCGGCCGAACCGAGCTGGGCGTGGATGTCCTTCAGGCCGTTGTGTCCGGCGTGGCTGCCACCGAGTTTCATCTTCGCGTGCCCCGGCATCAGGTCGAGTTCGTCGTGCGCGACCAGAATCTCCCCGGGTGCGATCTTGAAGAAGCGGGCCAGCGATGCCACCGCCTTCCCCGACAGGTTCATGAAGGTCATCGGCTGCAGAAGCCACAGCGGACCGTCGGGCCGATTCACCCGAGCGACCAAGCCGAAATAGCTTCGTTCGGGGAGCAGGCTCACGCCGAGCTTGCGGGCGACTTCGTCGATGAACCAGAACCCGGCGTTGTGCCGCGTCGCCTCGTATTCAGGGCCCGGGTTTCCGAGGCCGACCAGCAGTCGAATCATCTCTTGATTATCCAGAATGGCTTGCACAAAAAAGCCCCGCCAGGGCGGGGCTTCGCAGTGCTGCGCAGAAGACTTACTTCTTGTTCTGCTTCTCTGTCTTCTTGGCCTTGGTCGGCGCGACGGCGGCCACCACGACCGGGGCCACCGCTGCTTCTTCCTCGGCGGCCAGCATCGACACCGACACGATCACCGGGTTCGGCTTGCCCTGCGTCATCACCTTGATGCCTTCGGCCAGCGCGATGTCGTTGGCGTGCAGCGCCTGGCCCTTGGCCAGGTTGCTCAGGTCCACAGTCAGGAACTCGGGCAGCTGCGAGGCCAGGCACTGGATGCGCAGCTCGTTGACCACGTGGTTGACCACGCACTTGTCGACCTTGACGGCGGGCGACTCTTCT
This sequence comes from Burkholderiales bacterium, assembly GCA_031378565.1. Classification (GTDB taxonomy): domain Bacteria; phylum Pseudomonadota; class Gammaproteobacteria; order Burkholderiales; family Burkholderiaceae_C; genus JANYJJ01. The sequence continues at coordinate 39 of JANNEI010000401.1, read as the reverse complement.
TCGTTGATGAAGTGCAGAGGCACTTTCTTCGTGACCTTG
>JANNEI010000389.1:0-2268 GCA_031378565.1 Burkholderiales bacterium | reverse complement strand
CAGGCGCACCATTGTCTTTGCCACCCGCCTCCAGAGCCGCGCGATAGAAAGCCATGACTTGCTGGCGATTCTCGGCTGCGAACGCCAAGTGAAGATGCGCCGGCTTCTGCTCGGTTTGGAACAGGCACAAGTGGCGGCTGGCCTGGGGACTCGAGGTCAGAAAGAAAAAAGAGTTGGCTCCCTTTCAAGAGCCAACTCGTTGATTTCGTTGGTCGGGACGGTGGGATTCGAACTCACGACCCCTTGCACCCCATGCAAGTGCGCTACCTGGCTGCGCTACGCCCCGACTGAGCCGAAATTATAGGTTGAAATCCACCACGCTCAAGACGCGAGCAGGCTGCGAATCGAGATCAACTCCTGGCGCATCTGAACGACAGTCATCTCCGCCGGAGGCACGGCCGATGTGGGCACATCGAGCACCGCCACCGTGGTGATGCGGGCCAGCATCTCGGCGGCAGCCACGTCTTCGAGCGCCTCCGCGTACGCGGCTGCGTGGCCGCTGTCGTGGGACGCGTCTGCCCTGCTTTGCGCGCTTTCCGCGAGGCGGTTGCGGGCACCGCTGATGGTGAAGCCCTGCTCGTACAGCAACTCGCGTATGCGCCGGATGAGCAACACCTCATGGTGCTGGTAGTAACGGCGATTGCCGCGCCGTTTCATGGGTTTGAGTTGCGTGAACTCCTGCTCCCAATAGCGCAGCACATACGGCTTCACGCCGCACAAATCACTCACCTCACCAATCGTGAAGTAGCGTTTGGCAGGAATGGCGGGAAGCGCTTTCTCCATTGAAATCAACAAGATCGGGAGATAAAGCTAGACTTTACTCGAAGTCGTCCCCGAGCGGCGTGTCGCCTTGCACGACACCCTTGAGTTTGTGACTTGCGTGGAATGTGACCACATTGCGCGCCTTGATCGGGATTGTCTCGCCGGTGCGGGGGTTGCGTCCCGGGCGGGGCGCTTTGCGCCGGATGTTGAAGTTGCCGAAGCCCGACATCTTCACGTCCTTCCCCTGCACCAGGGTGGCGTGAATGATGTCGAAGAATGCCTCCACCATGTCTTTCGACTCACGCTTGTTCAGACCCAGGCGATCGAACAACAGTTCGGCCAACTCGGCTTTGGTCAGCGTGGGCGTTTCCAGGCTGGGCAAAACGACATGCGGCGCGGGCTGATCGTTGCTGCTCATCGGCTCAACCTCTCAAGCGTGTGCCAAGCCGGCTGGCCAGGCTGTCGAGGACCTGCGCCACCACGGCATCGATTCGCTCATCCGTCAGCGTGACGGTATCGTCCAGCAGTTCGAGCCGCACCGCCATGCTGCGTTCTCCGGCGGCGATGTCGCTGGTCGGCACCTGGGGCTTGTAGATGTCGAACAGTCGCGCACTTCGCACCAGCGTGGTGGGTGTGGCCTGGATGGCCTCCAGCAGGCTCGCGTACGTGACTGCTTCTTTCGCGATGACGGCAATGTCGCGCCACACGGACTGTTGCCGGGAGACGGCGCTCAACACCGGCAGCGCGCGCTGAAGCACGGCCGGCAGATCGATCTCGAACAGCACCGGTGCGCCTGGCAGTTCATAGCCTTGCCGCCATTTCGGATGCAGCTCGCCGATGAAGCCAACGGGCTGCCCGCCCACCTCGATGCGGGCGCACCGTCCGGGATGCAGCGCAGGGTGAGTGGCCGAGGCAAACACGACGGGCGCGGGTGAGAACAGAGCCTCCACGTCGCCTTTCACGTCGAAGAAATCCACACTGCGCTCCTTGATGCCCCATTGAATCGCATCCGCGCTGCCGTGCGCCAACCCCGCCACGCGCATGGGTTGATGGATTCCGGCCACGCTGAGCGGGCCATCGGGCACCTGCGGGTCACGCATGAAGACCCGGCCCACCTCGAACAGACGCACCCGCGTTGCCTTGCGGGCCAGGTTGTAGCGCAGCGCTTGAAGCAGGCCGCCGAGCAAACCGGAACGCATCACCGACATCGGGCTGGCGATGGGGTTGAGCACGCGAATCGGGTCGGCGTTGCCCGCCAGTTCACGCTCCCAGCGCTCTTCGACGAAGCTGAAATTGATGCTTTCGAAGTAGTCGAGTGCTGCCAGCCTGTGACGCACTGCGTGAGCGCTTCGCGTGGCTTCGCTGCGCACGCGTGCGGTCACCGGCGCACTCGGCGGGGTGTCGGGAAGGGTGTTGAAACCCAGCACGCGAATCACTTCCTCGATCAGGTCTTCTTCGATTTTCAGGTCGAAGCGCCAACTCGGCGGCGTCACTGTCAGCGCCCCG
>JANNEI010000388.1:0-1792 GCA_031378565.1 Burkholderiales bacterium | reverse complement strand
CTCGCTGGCCGACCGCGCGGCGCTGATCGGTGCCGACCCGTTCGAGGTGGCCGGCTGGTTGCCAAAACTGGCGCGTGTGCGCGAGGGGGCCGACCGGCTCGACGCCGCCATCACCGCGCACGAGGCGCTGCATGAAACCAGCCTGGCCGACGAGCTGGCGGTGTGGCAGTTGCCGCACAAGGCGGGTAAGCCGTGGGCGGCGCGGCCCGAGGCCTGGGCCGGCCCCGAGGACCCGCGCAAGAAGGTGCCGCAACTGGCCGTGGTGGCCTCAGGTGCCGACGCGCTGGCCGGGCTGGCGGCCGAAACGCTGCTGGCCGGCCTGACGGTGGACGAGTGGCAAGAGGTGATCCCCGACGCCAACCAGACCACCGGCGTCAGCTTCCACTACGACGCGCCGGGCGCGCGCCCGCCGCAAGCCGTGTTGCTGGCCGTGCCGCCGCGCGTGGGCATGACCCACTGGCGCTTCGACGAAGTGCTGGCCACGGTGCATGAGGCCTTCGACCTGGCGCAGATGCGCTGCGTGCGGCCAAAAGATTTCGTCGACGGCATGGGTGCGTTCTTGCCCGGCAACTTCTTGCCGCAGAACTTCGGTGCCGACGTGCCAAGCGTCGAGCTGTGGCAGATGGCGAAAAAGTACGCAACGTTGGCGACCAACACCGTCGCGCTCGGCAAGATTTGACGAGGCATCACGATGCTCTACTACGTTCCCAAATCGCTGGCCACGGTCAACCTGCAGGTCTTCGAGCCGGTCAAGCCCACCATCACCGGCTTCGCACGCATCGAGACCTCGCCGATCTCGCCGCAGCTCGACGGCGGCCTGTCGGCACCGCTGGCCGACCCGCTGTGGCTGATCGGCCGCCAATGGCAGTTCAACGAGCTGCGCGGTGAAGACGCCGGCACGCCGATCGGCATCGACCTCGACGTCAACGCCTCGCCCATCACCCGCTTTGCCGCCGGCCTGGGTGCGCAGCTCGCCAACGCGCTGCCGCTCGACGACGGCGGCCCGCCGATCGAAGTGCGCGTGGAGGCCGAGCCGGCCCTGGCCGCCCACCCGCGGCTGGACGGCGAGGCCGGCCTGAACCTGCTGCGCCGCGCCCGCGCCCGCAATTTGGTGGGCTTCGTGGATGCGCTGCGCACGCCCGCCTTCACGCTCGACCTGTTGCAGCCCGAAGACCCCGCCAGCGACGTGCATGGCCAGCAGTGGCACCTGCTGCTGGCGGGCCGCAGCATCAGCGCGATGAAGGTGGCCGCGCTGCTGGCCCCCGACCGCGCCGCCGATGGAAGCCTGCCGGCGCTGCCCGCTGCCTTGGCCGTGCCGGCGGCAGAACAAGGCGAGGCGCTGGCCGTGTTGAACGCGTGGCTGCGATGGCTGGACACGCTGGTGTGCGAGGGCGCAGCCGACAACCCGTCGTGGCGCAAGGAACGCTTCGAGTACGCCTTCTCGCTGTACGCCGACGGCCGCAACGGCCCGGTGGCGCTGCGCGCCGACGAGTACACCGACGGCCGCGTCGACTGGCACAGCTTCGTCGCCGAAGCCGAAGGCCCGCCCGTGGTCGCGCCGGCGGCCGAGCCCATCGTCAAGATTCGAAACGCGCTGCCGGTGCCGGTGCGCTACCCCGGCATGCCGGCCGACCGTTACTGGGAATTCGAAGACGCGCGCGTCAACTTCGCGGGGGTCGAATCGTCGCCCGCCAGCATGGTGCGAATGGTGATGACCGAGTTCGGCCTGGCCTACGGCAACGACTGGTTCCTGCTGCCGATCGACCTGCCGGTGGGTGCGCTGTACGACCTG
>JANNEI010000366.1:0-2233 GCA_031378565.1 Burkholderiales bacterium | reverse complement strand
GCAACAGCCATGCGTGCTGCGGGTCCCAGCTGAGTTGGACTCGTTGGCCGGGGGCCAGGCCAAGCGATTCGATCTCGTGCTGCTGCTTCTGCACCCGGAACTCGCTGTCGCTGCCGGGCACCTCGACGAACACTGTTTGCGTCGAACCGACGAACTCCAGCCCCAGCACGGTGCCGTGAACGCGGGCGTGGCCGGGCAGGGCATTGGCTGCACCTTCGCCAGCCAGAGTGACCCGGTCGGCGGCCACGACGAAGCTGGCCTTGTCGCCGCTCGCCAACGTGAACGCAGACGTGGCCGGCACCGTGAACGCGCCGATGGAACTGTCCAGTTCGATGTGGCCGGCACCGCTGGCTCGCACCCGGCCGCTGACCAGGTTATTGGTGCCGATGAAGGTGGCCACGAAGGCATTGACCGGGGCGCGATAGACGTCCTGAGGACGGCCTGCCTGCTGGATCAGGCCGTCGCTCATGATCACCATGCGGTCGGCGAGCGCGAAAGCCTCTGACTGCGCGTGGGTGACATAAACGAAGGTGATGCGCAGTTCACGGTGCAGGCGGGCCAGCTCGGTCTGCATGCGCACCCGCAGATGGGCGTCGAGTGCGCTCAGCGGCTCGTCGAGGAGCAGGATGGACGGCTCGGTGACCAGCGCGCGGGCCAACGCCACGCGCTGGCGCTGGCCACCGGACAACTGCGACACCATGCGGTCGCCCATCCCGCCCAGGCCCAAGCGCTCCAGCCATTCGCCGGCGCGCTTGCGGCTGGAGTCGGCACCCAGCTTCTTCATGCGCAGCGGGAACTCGACGTTCTGGGCCACGTTGAGGAAGGGGAACAGCGCCAGGTTCTGCCAGACCATCGGCGTGTCGCGCTGGAAGGCGGGGATGCCGCGCATGTTGCGCCCGCCGATCCACAGCTCGCCGGCGGTGGGCTCGTCGAGGCCGGCGACCATGCGCAGCGTGGTGGATTTGCCGCAGCCCGACGGCCCCATGATGGCGATGAACTCGCCGGCGGCGATGTCCAGGTCGATGCCTCGCACGGCATGGTGACCTGCGAAGCGCTTTTCCACGCCCTTGAGGGAAACAAACGGGGTCTTCATGGTCGGGTGAGTGTCCTCAGGCCGTTGCTGCGAGCTGGCTGGCGCGTACGCGCACGAAGCGCTGGGCCAGCAGCACCAGAGTGATGCTGACCACCAGCACCACAGTGCCGATGGCGTTGATCTTTGGGTTCACCTGGCCTTGAAGCAGGTTCAGAATGCGCACCGGCAGGGTCTCGTGCACGCCGCCAACGAACCAGGCAATCATGAACTCGTCGAACGACACAGCCGCCGACAGGAAGAACGACGCGAGCAGCGCCGGTTTGCAGAACGGCACCACGATGCGCAGCACGGTCACTGCGGGCGAGGCACCCAGGTTCCATGCCGCCTGCTCCAGCTCGGGGCCCAGTTCGCCCAGGCGCAGGCGAATCAGTGCCATCGCGAATGAGGTGGCCAGGACCACATGGCAGGCCATGACGGCCTCGACAGTGCCGAACAGCCCGATGCGCGACAGGAAGGCCAGCATCGCCATGCCAAGGATGGTGACCGGCACCGCTGGCGGCATGGCCACCAGCAACACGAAGGCCGACTTGCCGCGGAAGCGCCAGCGGTGGTCAATGTAGGCCGCAGCAAAGCCCAGCAGGGTGGAGATGACGGCGGTGCCAAAGCCCACCTTCAAGCTGTTTAGGAACGCGTCCGCGATCATCTCGTCTTCCAACACCGCGCGGTGCCAGGCCAGGCTGAAACCGCCCCAGGGAATGGCCGGGAAGCGGTTGGCATCGAACGAGAATACGACGACGACCAGAATCGGCATGGCCATGAACGCGAACAGCAGGAACAGGAAGCTGTACTGCGCCATGCGCGACAGACGGGTGCGGCGCTGGCGGGCGGACACCTCTGCATCTTCGGGCACGACCGGAGCGGTGGTCGTCATGGCGTCTTCGCCTTCGGGCGGCGTTCGGTGCCCAGCCAGCGACCGGCACCCACGACCACGATCAGCACCGCGAGCATGGCCACGCCGACCACCGAGGCGCGCGGCCACTGCGACCCGGACTTGACGGTGTCAACGATCAGGATGGACAAGGTGGGCGGCTTGCTGCCGGTCATGAACACGGGGCTGACGAAATCGCCAAATGCGAGTAGGAAGGTGGTAGTGGCTGCCAGGATGAGCGCGGGGCGAATCGCCGGCAGCAGCACGTGCAG
>JANNEI010000359.1:0-2111 GCA_031378565.1 Burkholderiales bacterium | reverse complement strand
GAGAAAATAGCGGTCGTGGGTGATGGCCACCACGGTGCCCGGAAAGCGGCTCAGGAACTGTTCCAGCCAGTCGACGCTTTCAGCGTCCAGGTGGTTGGTGGGCTCGTCGAGCAGCAGCATGTCGGGCTTGCTCAGCAGCAGGCGACACAAGGCGACGCGGCGCTTCTCGCCACCTGACAACTTGCCGACCACCGCGTCCCACGGCGCCAGCCGCAGCGCGTCGGCGGCCAGTTCGAGTTGCAGGTCGGTGTTCTCGGACCCGGCTGCAGAAATGATGGCTTCGAGGTCGGCCTGTTCGGCCGCCAATGCGTCGAAGTCGGCGTCTTCGTCGCCGTAATCGGCATACACCTCGTCGAGCCGCTTCTTGGCGGCCAGCGCGCCGCCGATGCCCTCTTCCACCGCCTCGCGCACGGTCTGGTCGGGGTTCATCACCGGCTCTTGCGGCAGGTAGCCGATCTTCAGGCCGGGCATCGGCGTGGCTTCGCCCTCGATGTCGGTGTCAACGCCCGCCATGATCTTCAGCAAGGTGCTCTTGCCCGACCCGTTCAGGCCCAGCATGCCGATCTTGGCACCCGGGAAAAACGAGAGCGAGATGTTCTTGAGGATCTGGCGCTTGGGCGGCACGATCTTGCCCACGCGGTTCATCGTAAAAACATATTGCGCCATGGTTACAGGGCCCTCCGCGAGTGCAACGAGCGGAGACCGCCGCAGGCGGGCAATTGTTTCGCTAAAACGTACTGAGCCATGGTGTGTCCTGAACTGGGGTCGGGCCGGCGGCAACGCTGCGACGGCAACCCGCGATTGTCGCAGCACGGGCCGGCGCGTCCCCGCGCCAGACATCGCGCTGGCCGGCGGTGCGCAGCCGATCGTTGATCGATGCGCGAGTGCAGCCAACAAGGGCCAGGTCCGTTGGTTGCGCAGATTCGGGTAAATACCAGTCATGCGACGCAAAGAAATACGGGAATTTGCACTTCGCATACCAACTCGCGCATGGCGGATGACTATCTTCGCCCTACCGACCGTTTCGCCTGTCGGAACTCATCAAATACGCACAGGAGACATCCATGAAGCTCACCACCCGTACCGCAGTTGCGCTGGCACTGGCCACGCTGACCGGTGCCGCGTCGGCCACCGACCTCGTCATTGCCACCGTCAACAACGGTCACATGATCGAGATGCAGAAGCTGACCCCGTTCTTCGAAAAGGCCAACCCGACCATCAAGGTCAAGTGGGTGACGCTGGAGGAAGGCGTGCTGCGCCAGCGCGTGACGACCGACATCGCGACCAAGGGCGGGCAGTTCGACGTGATGACCATCGGCATGTACGAAACACCGATCTGGGGCAAGAAGGGCTGGCTGAATGAGATCAAGCCCGACGCCGCCTACGACGTGGACGACCTGCTGCCCGCCATGCGCAACGGCCTGTCGGTGGACGGCAAGCTGTATGCCGCGCCGTTCTACGGCGAGAGCTCGATGCTGATGTACCGCAAGGACCTGACCGACAAGGCTGGCGTCACTTTCGCCGAGCGGCCCACCTGGGAACAGGTGCGCGACGCGGCCTCGAAGATTCACGACCCGAAGAACGGCGTCTACGGCATCTGCCTGCGCGGCAAGCCGGGCTGGGGCGACAACATGGCGTTTCTGTCGACCATGGTCAACAGCTTCGGCGGCCAGTGGTTCGACATGTCGTGGAAGCCGCAGCTGGAAAGCAAGCCCTGGCATGACGCGGTCACGTTCTACGTCGACCTGTTGAAAAAATACGGCCCGCCGGGCTCGTCGGCGAACAGCTTCAACGAGATCCTCGCGCTGTACAACGAAGGCAAGTGCGGCATGTGGATCGACGCGACCATCGCGGCGTCGTTCATCACCGACCCGAAGCAGAGCAAGGTGGCCGACAAGGTGGCCTTTGCCCAAGGCCCGTACAGCGCCACGCAAAAGGGCGCCAACTGGCTGTGGGCCTGGGCGCTGGCCGTGCCGGCCGGCACCAAGAACGCCGACGCGGCGCAGAAGTTCATCAACTGGGCCACGTCCAAGGACTACATCAAGCTGGTCGCCCAGGAAAAGGGCTGGGCCGCCGTGCCCACCGGCACACGCAAGTCGACCTACGCGACG
>JANNEI010000344.1:0-4871 GCA_031378565.1 Burkholderiales bacterium | reverse complement strand
CTGCCACGGCGTACCTGCTGCATCTGGGCGACGTGCTGCCGGCCGACTTCACCCTCAGCGACCGCAACATCGCCGAGGTGCAGCGGCGCATCCCCAACCTCCACGGCATGAGCACCGCCCACACGATGTGGCCGACCGGCGCGCGCCGCGGCCCCGCGCGGCCCGACGTGCAGGGTTCGGCGTGCCTGCGCGACTGTGCCGCCGCGCCGCGAGTCGCGTCGGCCTATCCCGATGCCGCGCGCGGTTCGCACGGCAACCTTGCCGAGCAGCAACGTGCAGCGGGTGCGGCGGGTGCAGTGGGTGCAGCGCGCGCGGCCAGCGGCCCGCTGGCCAACAAGGAATGACGCCGTGGCAGCAAGGGCCGATGCGTTGAACGATGATCCGAACTTCTGAAGGAGAGATGAGCATGCCGCAAACCCGCCGTGAAGTGATGCAACGCAGCGCCGCGCTGGCCGCGCTGTTGGCCGGGGCTGGCCTGCTGCCTGGTGCGGTGCGCGCGCAGACCGCCTGGAACAAGCCGGCCTTCGAAGCCAAGACGATGGACGAGGTGATGAAGGCGCTGGGCGCGGCCAAGCCGGTCGAGAGCAAGGACATCAGCCTGATCGCGCCCGACATCGCCGAGAACGGCGCGGTGGTGCCGCTGGGGGCCAGCACCGCGCTGCCCGGCGTCAAGCGGCTGGCGCTGCTGGTCGAAAAAAACCCGAACGCGCTGTCCGCGATATTCGACATCAGCGATTCCGTCGAGGCGAATGTGTCGACCCGCGTGAAGATGGGCCAGACCTCGAACGTCTATGCGGTGGCGTTGATGGCCGACGGCCGCGTGCTGTTCGCGCAGAAGGAAGTCAAGGTCACCCTCGGCGGCTGCGGCGGCTGAGCCGACGAAGCGAAGGACCTGCGAAGCTGTCCAGCGCAGTCGGCTCGCGAAGGCCACGGAAGAAGCTTCGATCAACCCCGGAGGTGCAGGCTTGAGCAAACGACGAAGCGAAGGACCTGCGAAGCTGTCCAGCGCAGTCGGCTCGCGAGGGCCACGGAAGAAGCTTCGATCAACCACCGACGTGCAGGCCTGAGCCGAGCGACCGTTCTTTCACCGAACCCGCAGGAGAAAACCATGGCAGATCCGATGCGCATTCGCGCTCAATCCCAGGGCGGCAACGCCGTCGTCCGCGTGCTGATGGGCCACGAAATGGAAACCGGCCTGCGCAAGGACGCCGCCGGCAAGACCGTGCCGGCCTGGCACATCACCGAAGTCAGCGCCTCGCTGAACGGCAAGCCGGTGCTGACGGCGCAGTGGGGGCCGGCGGTGTCGAAGAACCCGTTCATGCAGTTCACCGTCAAGGGCGCGAAGGCCGGCGACAAGATCGGCGTGACCTGGAAAGACAACAAGGGCGAGAGCCGCAGCGATGAGGCGGTGGTGTCGTGAGGGCAGGCGTCGCGTGGGTTGCAGTGACTGCGCTGTTGTCGGTGACCACGGCACAGGCGCAGACCGCGCCGACCACCACCACCACCGCCGCCGACGGCATCGCCCAGTACCGAGCGCTGCTGGCCGACGGCAACCCCGCCGACCTGTGGGAAGCGCGCGGCGAGGCGCTCTGGAAGCAGCCGCGCGGGCCGAAGAACGCATCGCTCGAAGCCTGCGACCTCGGCCGCGGCCCGGGCGTCGTGAAGGGTGCCTTCGTCGAACTGCCGCGTTACTTTGCCGACAGCCAGCGCGTGCAGGACCTGGAGTCGCGCCTGCTGACCTGCATGCAAACGCTGCAGGGGCTGGACGCGGCGGAGATCGCAAAGACGCCGTTCGGCCGCGGCGAGCAGATCGGGATCGAAGGCCTGGTGGCCTACGTCAGCGCCGAGTCGCGTGGCATGAAGTTCGCGGTCTCGCAGTCGCATGTCGAAGAACGCACGATGTACGAAACCGGCAAACGCATCTTCTATTTCCGTGGCGGCCCGTACGATTTTTCCTGTGCGTCGTGCCACGGCGAGGACGGCAAGCGCATCCGCCTGCAGGACCTGCCCAACATCACCAAGCCCGCCGGTGCGGCGCTCGGCTTCGGTGCCTGGCCGGCCTACCGCGTCAGCAGCGGCGAACTGTGGAGCATGCAGCGCCGCCTGAACGATTGCTACCGCCAGCAGCGCTTCCCGTACCCCGGCTATGCGTCCGACGCGACCATCGCGCTGTCGGTCTACATGGGCGTCACCGCCAGGGGGGGCGAGTCGATCGCCCCTGCGATCAAACGATGATCCCCGCCTGCGATCAAGCGCTGATCTCGCCTGCGATCAAACGTTGAATGGGCCGTTGATGACCAAGTCGAATCCGCTCTCGCTGTGTGCACTGGTGTTGCTCGCTTCATGCGCATCGCCACCCTCGCCCCAAGCCCTGGACCAGGCCGCACTGGCGATGATCAAGGGCTCGTTCCGCGAGCAAGGCATCGCCAAGCTCGACCGCTTGAACCAGGACCTGGCGCAGCAAGCCTGCTCCAGCGACAAGCCGCCGAGCGAGGCGGTCGCGAAACAGATCGAAGCCGAGGCGCTGGCCGCCATCCAGTGGCCGAAAGACGGCGTCTACCTGGGCGACTGGCGCGAGGGCGAACGGCTGGCGCAGAACGGCCGCGGCATGACCTGGACCGACCCGGCCGGCGCGCCCAGCGGCGGCAATTGCTACAACTGCCACCAGATCAGCAAGGCCGAAATTTCCTTTGGCACGCTCGGCCCCAGCCTGTACCAGTATGGCAAGCTGCGCGGCGTCAGCGACCCCGCCAGCCCAGCCACCGCGGCCATCGTGCAATACACCTGGGGCAAGCTGTGGAACAGCAAGGCCTACAACGCCTGCTCGGGGATGCCGCGCTTCGGCCATGCCGGCGTGCTGACGCAGGCGCAGATGCGCGACCTGATGGCGCTGCTGCTTGACCCGAAGTCGCCCGTCAATCAGTGACGCGACAACCGGTCCGGTGCCGGCCTGGTAGACGTCGCCCATCGCCCATCGCTTATCGCCCATCGCATGAGAAACAAATTTCCACCGCGAAGGCGCGAAGGACGCAAAGGGCACCAAGAAGAGGTTGAGATTCCTGTGCGTTCTTCGCGTCCTTTGCGCCTTTGCGGTAAGGGGGTTCGCGTGGCCGTTTCGCTGCAAACACTCGCCCCGGCCGCCGGATTGGAGTACGCATGAGCCTCAGCAAGCGCGACTTCCTTCAGATGCTCGGTGCGGCCTCGGTGGCCGGCTTCGGCATGGGCCGCGTGGGCGCTGCGCAGGCCGCCTCGGCCTACGACCTGCCGCGCTTCGGCAACGTCAGCCTGCTGCACCTGACCGACTGCCACGCGCAACTGCTGCCGAGCTACTTTCGCGAGCCCAGCGTCAACCTGGGCTTCGGCCCGCAGCGCGGCCAGTGGCCGCACCGGGTGGGGGAAGCGCTGCTCACCTCGGCCGGCATCCGCCCGCACAGCCGTGAGGCGCATGCGTTCACGCATCTGCACTTCGAACATGCCGCGCGGCGCTACGGCAAGGTCGGCGGCTTTGCGCACATCGCCACCCTGGTCAAGCGCTTGCGCGCCAGCCGCCCCGGCGCGCTGCTGCTCGACGGCGGCGACACCTGGCAGGGCTCGGCCACCGCGCTGTGGACGCAGGGGCAGGACATGGTCGACGCCGCCAAGCTGCTCGGCGTTGACCTGATGACCGGCCACTGGGAGTTCACGTACGGGCAGCAGCGCGTGCAGCAGATCGTCGACGGGCGCAGCGAGCGCGACTTCAACGGCCAGATCGAATTCATCGCGCAAAACGTCAAGACCGCCGACTTCGGCGATGCGGTGTTCAAGCCGTATGCGTGGCGCGAGATCAACGGCGTGCCGGTGGCCATCATCGGCCAGGCGTTTCCGTACACGCCGATCGCCAACCCGCGCTACTTCGTGCCCGACTGGAGCTTCGGCATTCGCGACGACGAGATGCAAAAAGTCGTCGACGAGGTGCGCGCCAAGGGCGCGCAGGTGGTGGTGCTGCTCAGCCACAACGGCATGGACGTGGACCTGAAGCTGGCCTCGCGCGTGAGCGGCATCGACGCCATCCTGGGGGGCCACACGCACGACGGCGTGCCGGTGCCGGTGCTGGTTGCCAACCGCGGTGGCAAGACCGTGGTGACCAACGCCGGCAGCAACGGCAAGTTCATCGGCGTGATCGACTTCGCGGTGCGCGACAAACGCGTCGCCGACTTCCGCTACAGCCTGCTGCCGGTGTTCGCCAACCTGTTGCCGGCCGACGCCGAGATGGCCGCGCTCATCACCAAAAGCCGCGCGCCGTATGCCGCCCGGCTGAACGAAACCCTGGCCATTACCGACGCCCTGCTGTACCGGCGCGGCAACTTCAACGGGGCCTGGGACCAGTTGCTGTGCGACGCGCTGATGGACGTGCAGGGTGCGCAGATCGCGTTCTCGCCCGGCTTTCGCTGGGGCACCAGCCTGCTGCCCGGCCAGGCCATCACACGCGAACTGTTGATGGACCAGACCGCCATCACCTACCCGCACACGACAGTCAGCAACCTGAGTGGCCAGACGATCAAGACCATCCTCGAAGACGTGGCCGACAACCTGTTCAACCCCGACCCGTACTACCAGCAAGGCGGCGACATGGTGCGCACCGGCGGCCTGACCTACACCTGCGAACCGGGCGCCGCGATGGGCGCGCGCATCAGCGACATGCGCCTGGGCGGCGTGCCCCTGGAAGCCGACAAGCTGTACAAGGTGGCCGGTTGGGCACCGGTGGCCGAAGAGGCCAAAAGCGCCGGCTCAGCGCCGATCTGGGATCTCGTCGAAAGCTGGTTGAAGGCCGGCGCGAGCGGCGGAAAACCAGCGCGCGTGAAGTCGCGGACAGTCAACACGCCGACGCTGGT
>JANNEI010000334.1:0-1922 GCA_031378565.1 Burkholderiales bacterium | reverse complement strand
CACCCCGCTGAAGCACATCTCGGACGGCCAGGCACCGTTTGTGGTGATCGACTCGCTGCTGTCCGAGGAAGCGGTGCTGGGCTTCGAGTACGGCTACGCGTCGTCGGAGCCGAACACGCTCGTCATCTGGGAAGCGCAGTTCGGCGACTTTGCCAACGGCGCTCAGGTGGTGATCGACCAGTTCATCGCCTCCGGCGAGGTGAAGTGGGGCCGCGCCAACGGCATCACGCTGATGCTGCCGCACGGCTATGAAGGGCAGGGGCCGGAACACTCGTCGGCACGCCTCGAGCGCTTCATGCAACTGGCCGCCGACAACAACATGCAGATCGTGCAGCCCACCTCGGCCAGCCAGATTTTCCACGTGCTGCGCCGCCAGATGGTGCGCATGTTCCGCAAGCCGCTGGTGATCCTGACGCCGAAGTCGCTGCTGCGCGCCAAGGACGCAGGCTCTCCGCTGGCCGAGTTCACCAAGGGCGAGTTCCGCACCGTGATCGGGCCCAACCACCCCGACATCGACCCGGTGAAGGTCAAGCGCGTGATCGCCTGCTCTGGCAAGGTCGCCTACGACCTGATGAAGCGTCGCGACGAGAGAAAGAACCACGACGTGGTGGTGCTGCGCGTGGAGCAGCTGTACCCGTTCCCGCACAAGGCATTCGCCGCCGAGATGAAGAAGTTCCCGAATGCCACCGAGATCGTCTGGTGCCAGGACGAGCCGCAGAACCAGGGAGCGTGGTTCTTCGTGCAGCACTTCATCCACGAGAACATGGTCGACGGCCAGAAGCTCGGCTATGCCGGTCGGCCTGCGTCTGCCTCTCCGGCGGTCGGCTATGCGCACCTGCACCAGGAGCAGTTGAAGGCTTTGCTGGACCAGGCCTTCGGCAAGCTCAAGGGCTTCGTGCTCAGCAAATGACGCCGTCGCGGGCGCTTTGCGTCTGCGCGGTCACCCGCTGCGGTTGACGGGTTCCGTACCCGATCGACGCCGCCGAGGGCACCGACAGGGTGCCCCAGAAAAACAACGAAAGAATGTCATGGCCATCGTAGAAGTCAAAGTCCCGCAGCTGTCCGAATCCGTGGCCGAGGCCACCTTGCTGCAGTGGAAGAAGAAGCCCGGTGAGGCGGTCGAGATGGACGAAATCCTGGTCGAGATCGAAACCGACAAGGTCGTGCTCGAAGTGCCCGCGCCGGCCTCCGGCGTGATGGCGCAGCTGGTGAAGAACGACGGAGAGTTGTGCGTGGCCGAAGAGGTGATCGCAAGGATCGACACCGAAGGCATCGTGGCCGTCAGTCCGCTCGGGGTGACTGCCGTCCCGGCAGAAACGCCTGCACCGCCGCAAGCGCTCGACGCCCCCGACGCCGAGGCCGGCAAGATGAGCGGCGTGGCCATGCCCGCCGCTGCCAAGCTGATGGCCGACAACGCACTTGCCGCGGGCTCGGTGGCTGGCACGGGCAAGGATGGCCGCGTCACCAAGGGTGACGTGCTGGGGGCGGTCGAGGCGGGTGCCAAGCCGGCGGTGGCTGCGGCAGCCGCGCCCGTGCTGGTTGCGAAAGCAGCGCCCGCAGCAGCCAGGCCCGCGCTGCCCAGCGTCGTCGTGCCGGCCCCGCCGAGCCTGGGCGACCGGCCCGAACAGCGCGTGCCGATGAGCCGGCTGCGCGCGCGGGTGGCCGAGCGGCTGCTGCAATCGCAATCCACCAACGCCATCCTGACCACGTTCAACGAAGTGAACATGGCACCGGTGATGGAGATGCGCAAACGCTTTCAAGAGAAGTTCGAGAAAGAGCACGGCGTGAAGATCGGCTTCATGAGCTTCTTCGTGAAGGCGGCGGTGCACGCGCTGAAGAAGTACCCGGTGATCAACGCGTCGGTCGACGGCAACGACATCGTCTACCACGGCTACTTCGACATCGGCATCGCGGTGGGCTCG
>JANNEI010000321.1:0-4612 GCA_031378565.1 Burkholderiales bacterium | reverse complement strand
GCAGCTGACCTCGTCGCTGCCGTACCTGGTGGTCTACACGCCGCAGGACAAGGACTACTTCTGCGTCGAACCGGTCAGCCACGTGAGCAACGCGATCCACATGGCCGACCCGGCGGCGCATGGCCTGCGCACGCTGCAGCCGGACGAAAGCTTCGAGGCGTCGATGGCGCTGGACGTGACCGTGCTGTGATGCCCGAGGTGAATGTGCAACAGCCAGGGCAGGTGCAAGCGGCAGCGCCTGTGCAAGCGCCAGCGCCAGCGCCTGTGCAAGCGCCAGCGCATGTGCATGAGCCAGCGCAGGTGCAGGTCGCGGTCGCAACCCCCAGCCTGCTGGGCGAGTCGCCGCTGTGGCACCCGGGCGAGCAGGTGCTGTACTACTGCGACATTCCCGGGCACACGCTGAACCGCTTCGACCCGGCCACGTCAGCGCACACGCACTGGCGTTTCGAGACCGACGTGGCGTGTTGCGCGCCGATGCTGGACGGTGCGCTGCTGCTGGCGATGCGCGACGGCCTGTGGCGCTTCGACACCGCCACCGGCCAGCGCACCGCCCTGGCCGAGGCACCCTACGACAGCACCACCGAGCGCTTCAACGACGGCAAGTGTGACCCGCAGGGCCGCTTCTGGGTCGGCACCATCTACGAGCCGCGCGACCCGCCGCAGGCCGCGCTGTATTGCTTCACCCAAGGATCGTTGCAGCGCCGGGCCGACGGCATCACGGTGTCCAACGGCCTGGCCTGGAGCCCGAACGGCCGCACGATGTACTGGAGCGACACCAAGGCGCACACGGTCTGTGCATTCGACTTCGACCCGGCCAGCGGCGGCCTCAGCCAGCGGCGCGTGTTCGCCAGCTTCGCGGCCAGGCAGCCCGGCCAGCCGCTGGACACGTACGGCGGCCGGCCCGACGGCGCGGCGGTGGATGTGGAGGGCTGCTACTGGGTCGCCATGTTCGAAGGCCAGCGGCTGCTGCGCCTGTCGCCCGAAGGCGTGGTGATTCGAGACGTGCCGTTGCCGGTTCGCTGCCCCACGATGCCCTGCTTCGGCGGTGTCGACCTGAAGACGCTGTACATCACCACGGCGCGTGAAAACCGCCCCGCCGCCGAATTGGCCGCGCAGCCCTGGGCCGGCTGCGTGCTGTCGATCCGCGTCGATGTGGCGGGCCTGCCTGCCCATGTTTTCGGCTGACCATTCAAGCCCATCATGAACACCACGATCTACCCTTCGCTCGCCGGCAAAGTCGTCTTCATCAGCGGCGGCAGCTCGGGCATCGGTGCCGACCTGGTGCGCCACTTCGCCGCGCAAGGCTCGACGGTGGCTTTCTGCGGAACGAAGGCCGGCGGCGGCGATGCGCTGATCGCCGAGGTGCTGGCGGCCGGCCACCCGGCACCGATCTATGCCGCCTGCGACGTGCGCGATTCGCTGGCTTACCAGGCGTTGCTGAAGGACGTGATCACTCGCGCAGGCCCGATCCGTGTGCTGGTCAACAACGCCGGCCGCGATGACCGGCATGCGATGGAAGACGTGACGCCCGAGTTCTGGGACGACCGGCTCAACCTCAACCTGAAGCACTACTTTTTCGCCATCCAGGCGGTGGCCCCGGCGATGGCGCAAGCGGGCGGCGGCTCGGTCATCAACATGGGCTCGGTGAGCTGGATGCGCGGGCGGCCCAACCTGGCCGGCTACACGACGGCCAAGGCCGGCATCCTGGGCCTGACCCGCACGCTGGCGCGCGAGCTGGGGGCGCGCAACATCCGCGTCAACGCAGTGGTCCCCGGTGCCATCGTCACCGACCGGCAGACCACGCTGCACCGCGACCCGGCTGCAGATCAGGCGTTTCTCGACGCGCAGTGCCTGAAGATCCGGCTAGACCCCGGCCACGTCTCGCGCGTCACGCTGTTCATGGCCAGCGACGACAGCAACGGCATGACCGGCCAGCACGTGCTGGTGGATGCGGGGATTGCGCAGTGCTCGGTGCTGTCGTAGCGGTCGGGGCCGATTCAAGGCAACCGACGGCGCGGTAACTTGCGCGTCTCTCCGATCGCCAGCAGAAAAAAATCGTCTTCCGACACACCTGCGGCGCGCCGCGCTTCGGCCAGCGCTTTCGGCGGCTCGTCGAGCGACTCGTCGGTCAGGTTGAAGGTGCCCCAGTGCACGCCGAGCGAGCGCCTGGCGTTCAGGTCGCGGTGGATCTGCACCGCCTCGGCGGGGTTCACATGTTGCGTGCTCATGAACCAGCGCGGCTCGTAGGCACCGATGGCGATCAGTGCAATGTCGAAACCGCCGCCGCGTTGCCGATCGGCAAAGCGCTGGCGGATGTCGGCGAAATCTTTCGAGTAGCCGGTGTCGCCCGAGAAGTACAGATGAAAGTCGGGCGCGAACACCGCGTAGCCGCCCCACAGCGTGTCCAGCCGGTCGGTCAGGCCGCGTCCCGACCAATGCTGAAGGGGCGTCAACACCACCTCGACGCCGCGCACGGTGTGCGACTGCCACCAGTCGAGCTCGACCACGTTGACGATGCCGCGCTGCGCCATCCACGGCTTGATGCCCAGCGGCACCACGAACAGCGGCGCTCCGCCTTTTTGCGCATTCAACGCGCGCACGCTGGCGTCGTCGAGATGGTCGTAGTGGTTGTGCGAGACCAGCACCACGTCGATGTGCGGCAGCGCAGCCAGTTCGACGCCCGGCGGCTGCTGACGTTTCGGGCCGATGAAGCTGACGGGTGACGCGCGCTGCGAAAACGCCGGGTCGGTGAGCAGGTTGATGCCGCCGATCTGGGCCAGCACGGTCGCGTGGCCGATCCAGGTGACGGCCGGCTGCATCAGCGTGCCGGCGCTGGCATTGGCAGCGATGAAGGCAAGGTCGGGTGCCACCTGTGGCGTTGGCGTCTGCGGTGGCTTCGGCAGTCCGTCCCGCGCGGCCTCGAACTGCCAGCGCAGAAAGTCGCCCAGCCCCTTGGTCGTGAACTCGTTGTAGTTGTTCTGGAAGCCGGTCGGGCGATGGTGCGGCCGCGACGCGTCGTAATACGGATTGACCGCAGTGCAGGAGCTGAGCAGCGCACAGGTCAGGGCCACGAGCAATGACGCGAGTGCGCGCTTCATTCGAGATTGCGGACAGCGATCGGGTGGATCAGCTTGATCGGAGTGATCACAGGTTGGCACCTCTGGTGATGGCCGAGAAATCCGCAGGCCTGGCAAACGCGACTGAGCTGCACTTTAGTGCAGTGCGGGTTTGCACGTATAATTCGAGGCTGTGTTGAAAGCGATTGTCACTGTCGAATGACCGAGAGAATGACCCGGACGATCGCGTTGGATGCGGCAAGAAACATGATGAGAAACGTGGCAGGTGCCGGCTTCGACGACGAGGCGGACGACCCGCCTGTCAAGGCGCTGACGCGTGACGAAGTGCAGGCCTTGCGGGCAAACCACCCGCAGCTCTCGCCTTGGCGGGTGATCGCGGTTCAAGTGGTGGTCGGTGGGTTGGTGGCTGTCGTTGCGTGGCTGTTTTCCGGCCAGCAAGAGTTGATGTGGTCGGCGCTTTACGGCGCAGCCACCGCGGTGCTGCCGGGTGCCTTGATGGCGCGTGGCATGACCAGCCGGCTTTCCAGCGTGTCGCTCGGCAGCAGCGCTGTCAGCGTCATGTTGTGGAGCACGGTGAAGATGGGGGTTTCGATCGCCATGCTGATGCTGGCACCGAAACTGGTGCAGACACTGAGCTGGCCCGCGTTGCTGGCAGCCCTGGTGCTGTGCCTGCAGGTGTACTGGATCGCGCTGTTGTGGCGCGGGCGTTGAGAACAAGACGAGACGGGACTCAATCACATGGCAGCCGAAGGACACGCGCCCACCTCTGGTGAATACATCGTTCACCACCTGACCCATCTTTCGACGGGCAAGCCCAAGGGGCTGGTGGATTTCTCGGTCATCAACTACGACTCCATCATCTTTTCCGCCGTCATCGGCGTGATCGGCTGCTTTCTGCTGTGGAAAGCCGCGCGCCGCGCCACATCGGGCGTTCCGGGCCGCTTTCAGGCTGCAGTCGAGATTCTTTTCGAGATGGTCGAGAGCCAGGCCAAAGGCATCGTGCACAACGCGCACAGCCGCAAGCTGGTCGCGCCGCTGGCGCTGACGGTTTTCGTCTGGATCTTCCTGCTGAATGCGATGGATCTGCTGCCGGTCGATTTGTTGCCGCTGATCTGGGAATGGGTCTACGGCGTGACCGGCCGGGACCCCAGCCACGCGTACTTGCGCGTGGTCCCAACCGCCGACCTGTCCATCACGATGGGCCTGTCGGTCGGCGTGCTGATCACCTGCCTGGTCTACAACGTCAAGATCAAGGGCGTCGGCGGCTGGATTCACGAACTGTTTGCGGCCCCGTTCGGCAACCACTGGGCGCTGTACCCGTTCAACTTTGCAATGCAGGTTGTCGAGTTCGTCGCCAAGACCGTGTCGCACGGCATGCGGCTGTTCGGCAACATGTACGCGGGTGAGCTGATCTTCCTGCTCATCGCGCTGCTGGGTGGGGCGTTCACGCTGTCATTCACCGGCTTTGCGCTGGGTGCCCTGCACATCGTGGCGGGCACCGTGTGGGCCATCTTCCACATCCTGATCATCACGCT
>JANNEI010000285.1:0-6091 GCA_031378565.1 Burkholderiales bacterium | reverse complement strand
AAGTACTGCTGCGGACAAAAGCGTTTCACGCGCCGCGGGTTGCTGAGTGTTTCGCCGTCGGCCACGCAGACGCGGGCTTCGTGCGCCTCGAAGTCTTCAGGCGTCAGGAACTGCACCGGGTGCGTTGCCACCACCGGCAGCTTCAGTTCGGCAGCCAATTGCACTGCAGCGCGCACGTGCGCCTCGTTGCCCGGCAGGCCTGCACGTTGCAGCTCGATGTAGAAGCGGTTCGGAAACAGGCGTCCCAGGCGCAGTGCCGCTTCGCGTGCGCGCTGTGTGTCGCGCGCCATCAGCGCCTGCCCGACCATGCCCATCTCGGCACCCGCCAGCACGATCAGGCCCGCGCCCAGCGTTCCCAGCCACTCCCACTTCAGCCAGGCCTGTGCCTTCTGCGAATTGGTCAGCCAGCCGCGCGACAGCAGTTCGCACAGGTTCAGGTAACCCTGCGTGTCTTGCACCAGCAGCAGCAGGCGGGTCGGGTGCTTGTCCGAGCCTTCGGGCTCGATCCACACGTCGGCACCGATCAGCGGCTTGACGCCGGCCTGCCGCGCGGCGCTGTAGAACTTGACGGTGCCGAACAGATTGCCCAGGTCGGTGATGGCCAGCGCGGCCTGCCCGTCGCTGGCGGCCGCCGCCACCGCCTCGTCGATTCTCAGGGTGCCGTCGACGACGGAAAACTCGGTGTGGGTGCGCAAGTGAATGAAGGCCATGGCGACGATTTTAGAGAACGAGCGCTGGGTAAAATCCCGGGCTTGAAAGCAATTCTCAACATCTCGGCCTACCTGTTCGTGAGCCTGAGCGACACGGCGGCTCTGCGAGAGAGCATTCGCTCACAAGCCGGCGCGCTGGGTTTGAAGGGAACGGTGTTGCTGGCCGAAGAGGGCATCAACCTGGTTCTGGCCGGGCCCCACGAAAACGTTCATGCGTTCATCGCCTGGTTGACGGCAGACCAGCGCTTCACCGAACTCGCGCCGAAGCAAAGCGAGTCTGACGCTGTGCCCTTCGGCCGGCTGTTGGTGAAGGTGAAGCGCGAGATCATCCGCATGAACCACCCCGCCATTCGGCCTGCGACTGAGCGCGCGCCGAGCGTGAACTCGAAAACGCTGGCGCGCTGGCTCGGCGCGGGTCACGACGACGCAGGACGGCCGGTGGTGATGCTGGACACGCGCAATGCATTCGAAGTGGCGCACGGCCGCTTCAGCGGAGCCATCGACTTCAACATCGCGAAGTTCAGCGACTTCCCGCAGGCCGCGCTGGCGCATCGGCACGAGTTCGAAGGCAAGACGGTGGTCAGCTACTGCACCGGCGGCATTCGGTGCGAGAAGGCAGCGATCTTCATGGCCGAGGCCGGCATCGCCCACGTGTTGCAGCTCGACGGCGGCATCCTCAAATACTTCGAAGACGTCGGCCTGCGGCACTTCGAAGGCGAGTGCTTTGTCTTCGACGCGCGCGAAGTCCTGGATTCCGCGCTGCAAGCTGCCAGCAGCGTGTAAGGTCAGTGCAACTTCGCGATCACACCCATCGATGGCACCGACCCCCGACAACCTGCTTTCGATCGACAAGTACCGGCGCGCTGCGGCCGCCTACGACACCACGACCGGCCCGACGTGGCCGATCCGCATGCGCTGCATCGCGCTGCTCGACTTGCAGCCCGGCGACGTGGTGCTCGACGTGGGCTGCGGCACCGGCCTAAGCTTCGAGCCGCTGCTCGACGCGGTGGGTCGGGAAGGCCGCGTCATCGCCTTCGAGCAAAGCCCCGAGATGCACGCGCAGGCGGCCGAACGCGCGCATCGCCTGCGTGCCGAGGGCTGGCAGATCGACCTCCAATGCGCCAGCGCCGAGGAGGTGCGCCTGGGCACGCCACCGGAAGCCGCGCTGTTCCACTATGTGCACGACATCACCCGCACGCCCGAGGCCGTGGCCAACCTGTTGGACCAGCTGCCAGCGGGATCGCGCATTGCGCTGGCCGGCATGAAATTCTTCCCGTGGTGGTTGGCACCGCTGAACCTGCTGGCGTGGCTGAAGAACCGCCCTTACAACGTGCGCGCCGACGAGCTGAACCGGCCCTGGAGCCTGGTCGAACAACGGCTGCAAGGTTTCAACTGGAAACCGACGCAGGGCGGCATGGGCTACATCGGTTCCGGGAACGTGGCAGCATCTGGGCGATGAACACCGTCCTTCTGCAACAGACGCATGCGCCCGGCACGCTGGCCCGGCACTACGCCACGGTGCGTCAGGCCACGCTGGCATTGGCCGCACCGCTCAGCGATGAAGACTGCCAGGTGCAGTCAATGCCCGACGCCAGCCCCGCGAAATGGCATCTGGCCCATGTCACCTGGTTTTTCGAGACCTTCGTGCTGGAGCGTTTCGAAGCCGGTTTTACGGCCTTCGACGCCGCCTTTCGGGTGCTCTTCAACAGCTACTACCAGGGCATCGGCGAACGGCACCCACGCGCCCAACGCGGCCTGATCACCCGGCCCACGCTCGCCGAGGTGAAGCGCTACCGCGCGCAGGTGGACGCGCGCATGCTCGCTTTGCTGGGCGTGCAGGCGGGCAACAGCGAACTCGCTGCGCTCGTCACGCTGGGCCTTCACCACGAGCAGCAGCACCAGGAACTGCTGCTCACCGACATCAAGCACGCGCTGTCTTTCAACCCGCTGCATGCCGCGTATGCCAGCCGCTGGCCGATGCGCGCGGTGCAGCCGCAGCCGCTGCGCTGGTTTGGGTTGGAGGCGGGCTTTTCGGAGCTGGGACACGACCCGCAGCGCGACGGTACGTTCTGCTTCGACAGCGAAACCCCGCGCCATCGCACCTGGCTCGCGCCGTTCCAGATCGCCTCTCGCCCG
This sequence comes from Burkholderiales bacterium, assembly GCA_031378565.1. Taxonomy (GTDB): domain Bacteria; phylum Pseudomonadota; class Gammaproteobacteria; order Burkholderiales; family Burkholderiaceae_C; genus JANYJJ01. The sequence continues at coordinate 3,245 of JANNEI010000285.1, read as the reverse complement.
GCCAGCTACGGCGACTACCTCGCCTTCATCGACGAGGGCGGCTACCAGCGGCCCGAACTGTGGCTGTCGATGGGTTGGGACTGGGTGCAGGCAGGCGGGCACCAGGCTCCGCTGTACTGGCAGCGCGAGGGTGAACGCTGGGTCAACCACACACTGCAAGGCGTGGTCGAGATCGACCCGCACACGCCGGTGTGCCACCTCAGCTATTTCGAGGCCGACGCTTTTGCGCGCTGGTGCGGCGCGCGCTTGCCGACCGAGGCCGAATGGGAACATGCGGCAAGGCATTTGCTCAAGGCCGACCCGGCCCGCGCCAACTTCGCTGACCGTGGCGCGTTTCACCCGATGCCGCAGGCGGTGGCCGGACTGGACGAACCGGTGCAGATGTTCGGCGACGTGTGGGAGTGGACACAGTCCAGCTACGCGGCTTATCCCGGCTACAGCCCGTTGCCCGGCGCGGTGGGCGAGTACAACGGCAAGTTCATGTGCAACCAGTACGTCCTGCGCGGCGGCTCATGCGCCACGCCCGCAGGCCACATGCGGGCCAGCTACCGCAACTTCTTCCCGGCCGACGCACAGTGGCAGTTCAGCGGCGTGCGGCTGGCGCGCGACGGGCGTTGACCCGGCGTGCGGGCGCTCATGAATTCAGCACCTCCAGCACGTCCGACTGGAACTCGCGCTGGTAAAGGATGGTGATCACGCCGGCCGTGGCCAGCATGAACACCAGCGGCGAAAAGAACCAGCCGATCGCCGCAAAGGCGAAGTAGTAGCCGCGCAGGCCGTCGTTGAAGGTTTCAGCGGCCAGGCCGACGACGCGCCCGGCCTTGTCTGCAAAGGCTTCGCGCGACAGTTGCTGCTCCGTGAACTGGCGCGCCTCGGGGGCCGACGCAATCAGCAGTGCGCCAAAGGTGTACTGACGCATCGACCAGGTGAAGCGGAAGAACGCGTACACGAAGATCACCAGCATCAGCACGATCTTCAGGTCGAACACCAGCGCGGTCGTGCGCGCTGCAAACGGGATCTCGCGCACCAGTTCGGTCGCCTTGTCGGTGGTGCCCAAGACCGCCAGCAGACCGCCGATGATGAGGATGGTGGTGGAAGCGAAGAACGACGGGCTGGTGGACAGGTTCTGGATCACCACGCCGTCGATCACCCGCGCTTCGCGGTGCGTCACCTGCAACATCCACAGCCGGCGAATGCGGTTGGTGGTGGCAAGGATCGATGGGTGGGTGGCCGCCCTGCGCCGCGCAAACCAGGCGTAGCCCGACCACCCGAAGAAGAACACGCACAGCGCGCCCCAGTCGAACCAGGGCAGCAGCGTGAATACCTTCAGGATCAGTTCCATGCGTGCCACTGTAGCAAGGCAACTGAATCGAAAAATCAGGCATGCCCACCGAAACGGCGATGGGCAGAGGCCCCGCCCGAAAGAAGCGCCGGTCCGAGCCCGACGGCAGCATCAAGCCGTGAGATCGAACACGATGACTTCCGCGTCGTGGGCATCCGACAACATCAGCAGCGCTTCGCCGCTGACCAGCGCCGCGTCGCCGCTGCCGAGTGGCTGGCCGTTCACGCTGACGCTGCCGCGCACCAAGTGCACGTAGGCCTTGCGCGCGGGGTCGATTTCGCGCCGCAGCGGCTGCGCGCCGTCGAGCAGTCCGCTGTAGATCGATGCGTCGGCGTGGATCGTCACCGAACCGTCGCGGCCGTCGGGCGACGCCACCAGGCGCAGCCGCCCGCGTTTCGAATCGGCGTCGAAATGCTTCTGCTCGTAGCCGGGATCGATGCCCTGCGCACTCGGCAAGATCCAGATTTGCAGGAAGTGCGTGGTGTCCTGCGGCGCGTGGTTGAACTCGCTGTGCTGCACGCCGCGGCCGGCGCTCATGCGCTGCACGTCGCCGGGCACGATGGCACCGGCATTGCCGATGTTGTCCTTGTGCGCCAACGCGCCTTCCAGCACGTAACTCACGATTTCCATGTCGCGGTGGGCGTGCGTGCCGAAGCCGGTTCCCGGGGCGATGCGGTCTTCGTTGATGACACGCAGGTTGCCGAAGCCCATGTGCTGCGGGTCGTGGTAGTCGGCAAACGAAAAACTGTGAAAGCTCTTCAACCAGCCGTGGTCGGCATAACCGCGTTCGCTCGACTTGCGCAAAGTGATCATCGTCTTGTCCTCGGAATGAAGCCACTGTATGCCGGCCGACCCGCGCCGTCGCGTGGCTTCGCCTGAAGTTTCCGTTCAAATAAGATGAACAGGTTGCGGCTCGCCGCGCCCGCCCACACCCCGATGTCACGCAACGTGTTGACCCCTGATGCCCTGACGATGATGGACGTGATCGCCCGCACCGGCAGCTTCGCGGCTGCCGCGCGAGAACTGGGCAAGGTGCCGTCCGCCCTCACCTACAACGTGCGGCAGCTCGAAGACTCGCTGGACGTGCTGCTGTTCGACCGCCGCTCGCGCCAGGCCCGGCTGACGGCGGCGGGTGAAGAACTGCTGCACGAGGGCCGCCGCTTGCTGGAACAGATCGACGCGGTGGCCAACCGCGTGAAGCGCGTCGCCACCGGCTGGGAAACGCAGCTCACCATCGCGGTCGACGGCATCCTGTCCCGCGTCACGGTGTTCGAGCTGTGCGAAGCGTTTTTCGCCCACCGGCCGGCCGCGCTCGGGCCATCCGCTGAAGCTGCAGAGCCGGGTCGCACCGGCCCGGGCACGCGCTTGCGGCTGCGCTCCGAGGTGCTTGCGGGCACCTGGGAAGCGCTGGTCAGCGGGCATGCCGATCTGGCGCTCGGCGTCAGCGTGGGCACCGAGCGGGCTTCGGTTCCAGGCATCCAGATGCAGCCGCTGGGCGAGATCACTTTCGTCTTCGCCGTGGCACCGCACCACCCGCTGGCGAGTGTGGAAGGCACCATCACCGACGCCCAGTTGCTGCGCTACCGCGCGGTGGCGGTGGCCGATTCGGCACAGCGGCTGACGCCCGTCACCGTCAACCTGCTGCCGGGGCAGGACGTGTTCACCGTGCCCAGCACGCAAGCCAAGCTCGAAGCCCAGCTGCGCTGCCTGGGCTGCGGCTACCTGCCCGAACCCGTTGCGCGCGAACACATCGCCGCCGGCCGGCTGGTGGTCAAGGCCACGCAGCGCATCCAGGCCGGCGTGCGCATCGGCTACGCCTGGCGGTCCTCCAGCGCCGGCACGCCGGGAACTGCCCGCAACGCGCCGGAGGGAATGGCGTTGCGCTGGTGGCTGGACCAGCTGG
>JANNEI010000269.1:0-6255 GCA_031378565.1 Burkholderiales bacterium | reverse complement strand
GAAGCATCGTCCGGCACTGCCGCGGTGCGCTACCTGCTGTGACAGGGCACCCTCCGAAGTGGCCGCTGGAGCGGCGGGTAAAATCAGTGGATTCACAGGAATTTGCATGAAACCCATTCTTGGCAGCATCGTGGCGCTCGTCACGCCGATGCTTGAGGACACCAGCGTCGACTACGACGGCTTGCGGCACCTGATCGACTGGCACATCGCCGAGGGAACCGATTGCATCGGCGTGGTCGGGACCACCGGCGAATCGCCGACCGTGTCGGTGGACGAACACTGGGAAATCATCCGTGTGGCGGTCGAGCATGCAAAGGGCCGTGTGCCGGTGATGGCTGGCACCGGTGCCAATTCCACCGCCGAGGCAATCGAGCATTCGCGCTACGCGAAGAAGGTCGGTGCGGACTGCGCGCTGTCGGTCGTGCCCTACTACAACAAGCCGTCGCAGGAAGGCATGTACCGCCACTTCAAGGCGATTGCCGAGGCGGTCGACCTGCCGCTGGTGCTGTACAACGTGCCCGGCCGCACGGTGGCCGATCTGTCGGTCGAAACAACGATGCGCCTGGCACAGGTGCCGGGCATCGTCGGCATCAAGGAAGCCAGTGGAGACATCGAGCGCGCCTGCTGGCTCATCAAGCAGGCACCCTCGGGGTTCTCCATCTACTCGGGTGACGACCCGACCGCCGTGGCGCTGATGCTGCTGGGTGGGCATGGCAATGTCAGCGTCACCGCCAACGTGGCACCGAAGGCGATGCACGACCTGTGCATGGCGGCCCTCGAAGGCCGCGTGCGCGAGGCGAGCGCCCTGCACCTCAAGCTGCTGCCATTGCACAAGAACCTGTTCATCGAGCCAAGCCCCGCTGCCAGCAAGTGGGCGATGGCCAAACTCGGTCTGTGCGGTGCCGCATTGCGGCTGCCCATGACGCCGCTGACCACCGCTGCACAAGCGGTCGTCGAACAATCCCTGCGTGACGCCGGCGTTCTTTGAGCCCCCGACGTCCATCTTCCTTTCTCGACCAGCGGACGGTTCGCCCGATGTCCCCTGCGAACCTTCCATCGGAGACCAACAACGTGACCTCGTTCCCCCTTTTCGTTCCCCGCGCCGCCGCCATTCCCACGGCCTGCGCGCTGCTGGCTGTGGCACTCGGCGGCTGCTCTACCGTCGAAAACTTCATGGGTGGCGACAAGATCGACTACCGCTCATCGGCCGCCAAGACCAACGGGCTCGATGTGCCGCCCGACCTGACCCAGCTCGCCAAGGACACGCGCTATCAGCAACAAGGCGGCACGGTCAGCGCCGCCACGTTCCAGACCGCGGCAGCGGCAGCACCTGCCGCAGCCGTCACCACCGCCGTCATGGCCCCTGTCGCCGACATCCGCATGGAGCGCCTGGGCAACGAGCGGTGGCTGGCGGTGGGCCAGTCACCCGACGTGGTCTGGCCGCAGTTGCAGGCGTTCTGGAAAGAGCGCGGGATGACGCTGGTGGTGGACCAGGCGAATGCCGGCGTGATGGAAACCGACTGGGCCGAGAACCGCGCGAAGCTGCCGCAAGACATCATCCGCAGCACACTGGGTCGCGTCCTGGATCCGCTGTATTCCACCGGCGAGCGCGACAAGTTTCGCACCCGGGTCGAGCGGGTGCCCGGCGGCAGCGAGATCTACATCAGCCATCGCGGCGTGATCGAGGTCTACACCTCGACCCTGAAGGATTCCACGGTATGGCAGCCGCGCCCCGCCGATCCGCAGCTTGAAGCCGAACTGCTGCAACGCCTGATGGTCAAGCTGGGCACCAAGGAAGAAGCCGCCAAGGCGGCGGCCGTGGCTTCCACCGCGGCACAAACCCAACCCGCCAGGGCACGCCTGCTGGAAGGGCAAGCCAGCGCGACGCTGCAAGTGGACGACGGTTTTGACCGCGCGTGGCGCCGCGTCGGTCTGGCCCTGGACCGCAGCGGCTTCACGGTCGAAGACCGCGACCGTGCCCAGGGTGTGTACTTCGTGCGCTACGTCGATCCGTCGTACGCCGGACGCGAAGACCCCACGTTCCTCAGCAAGCTGTTCAGCTTCGGGCGCGACAAGGGTGCCATCACCACGGCGCGCTACCGCGTCAATGTCAAGAGCGAAGGCGAACGCAGCAACGTGACCGTGCTGAACGACCAGGGCGCGCCCGAAGGCGGTGACGCCGGCAAGCGCATCGTTAGCCTGCTGCTCGAAGACCTGAAGTGATCGGTTGAACCTGGCGTGATCCGATTCCGCAGCCTCGGCAGCGGCAGCACCGGCAACGCGACGCTGATCGAAGCGCGCGGCGGCATCGGCACCACGCGCGTGCTGCTCGATTGCGGTTTCTCGCTGCGCGAGCTCGAGGCGCGGCTGCAACGTGTGGGTCTGGCCGCGCACGAACTCGACGCGGTGTTCATCACCCACGAACACGGCGACCACGTGGGCTGTGCCGTGTCGCTGGCGCGTCGCCACCAGGTGCCGCTGTGGATGAGCCGCGGCACCTGGCGCGCCATCGGCGAGCCCGAACTGCCGGGCCTGATCCACTTTGCGCGCGACGGCGTGAGCATCGATGTCGGCCACCTCGAACTGCAGCCGTACACAGTGCCGCACGACGCGGCGGAGCCGTTGCAAGTTTGCCTTGCCGACGGCCGGTCGCGCCTGGGCGTGCTGACCGACGCCGGCTCGGCCACCGAGCACCTGCTGGCGCACTTGCAGCACTGCAACGCCTTGCTGCTGGAATGCAATCACGACCACGACTTGCTGGCTCGATCACGCTACCCCGAGTCGTTGAAAGCGCGCATCGGCGGCCGCCTGGGTCACCTCAGCAACGACACCGCGGCACGCATTCTCGCGGCCTGCCTGCACGACGGTTTGAGCCACGTGGTTGCGGCCCACCTGAGCGAGCAGAACAACCGGCCAGAGCTCGCGCTGGCAGCGCTGACGCAGGCAAGCGCCGGTTTCGGTGTGGATCTTCGCGTCGCTGATCCGCGCATCGGATTCGACTGGATCGACGTCGGCTGACGGCGGGTCAGGTCGACGCGCTGCAACCCATTGCCCGCCCGGAAAACAAACAAGCCGCCCGAGGGCGGCTTGTTTGCGAACCGGCGAGGCCGATTACTTCTTCATCGCGTCGGCAGCCTTGCCAGCAGCATCCTTGGCGGCATCGGCAGCCTTGCCAGCGGCGTCTTTGGCAGCGTCGGCAGCTTTGCCAGCGGCATCTTTGGTGGCATCGGCCACAGCACCGGCGGTTGCACCAGCGGCGGTGGCGGCGCTTGCAGCGGCACCGGCAGCAGCGGCGGCTGCGTTGTCAACAGCAGAAGCGGCGGCTGACACCATCGGCGCAGCAGCAGCCGAAGCAGCAGCAGCAGGCGCAGCCACTTCTTCTTTCTTGCCGCAAGCGGCGAGGGCAACGGCAGCAACCAGGGAAGCCAACAGGAGCGAGTTTTTCATGCTTAATCCTCAATCAAAAGAGTCGAACAATTACCGGTAATTGTGGGAGGCGCTCTGGTATCAAAGGCCCCAACGCGCACAGACGGACAACGCTCGAGCATTTTCCGTCTAGCCGACGATTATAGCCGGCCTAGGGAAGTTCCCTAGAGACCCAACGTCGTTGCGGAGAAGCCATCGGCCGATCGTTGCGAAACCGCGTCAATCAGTTCGCTCGCGAGTCGGCTGTCAGCAGCTTCCCGAGACCACGTTCCGCGATAACGATGCGGGTCGACCAGCTTCACCGTGATGCCGCCCGGCGCAGTCAACACGACCGGCATGCGGCCCTGTTCCAGCGGCTCGACGACTCGGCATTCGACGACATGAGCAAACTGCCGCCGCCATGCCACCCAGCGTGGATGGCGGCGCACGATGTCGTCGAAGTGCTGGGCCAGCACCACCATTTTTCGATGCGGCCGCGCCCAGCGTGTGAGGCTGTCGATGACCGCCGGCTCGTTCAGCGGCCAGTCCGCAAAGTCGGTGTCGCACAGCCACACTTCCAGACATGGCCGGTCGGCCATTTCGGAAAAAGCGCGCCGCAGCGCCTCGTGGAATTCGCTTCGTGAGTTGATCGGTCCGCGGGATTCGCTGTCCATCTGAGCCTCCATGGGATGTCGTCAATTCACCGATTCGTCAATGCGGCTCGGTCGCCGCGTGCAGCCAGCCCGACTGCACCCAACCCGTCACCAGCTCACGCGCACCGGCACTGAGGCGTCGCATGGCCGCCTCGTCCAGCGCCCGCGTGTCAGCCAGGCGGCGCATCAGCGCGGCGTCACGTCCCGAAGCCCGAAACGATTCACCGTTGATGAAGACGTGGTCGTCGTCGTACATCATGCGCGAACGGCGGTCGAGCAGCACACCGCCCAGCGGAGCGGCCAGCGAGCATTCGTCGAACCAGACCGCGTCCTTCGGTTCGCTCAGCCACTCGCCCAGCGTGCAGGCCAACGCCTTCGGGTCGCTCAGCAAGGCGGCCACCGCAGTAGACGCAAATGAGCGCAACGTGTCGGGCACGCGCGCAGGTGTGTCGGTGGCGGTTTGCCGCGGGTCGCGGTACAGCGTCGCGTCGGCGTCATCCGTTTCAGTCTCCAGCAGACGTTGCAGGATTTCACGCGCAACCAGTTGGTCGTTGGGGGCGCGAAACCCCACCGAACACGTCATGCACTCGCCTTCGGCCACGCCGTCGTGCGCCCAGCGCGGCGGCAGGTACAGCATGTCGCCGGGGTCCAGCACGAACTCTTGCTCGGCCTCGAAGTTCGCGAGGATCTTGAGCGGCACACCGGCCTGCAATGTGGCGTCCGCCATGCGTCCGACGCGCCAGCGCCGCCGCCCCAGCACCTGCAGCAGGAACACGTCGTAGGAATCGAAATGCGGACCCACGCCGCCGCTGTCGGTGGCGTACGAGATCATCAAATCGTCGAGCCGCGCGTCGGGCACGAAGCGGAACCGAGACAGCAGTTCATGCGCAGCGGGCACCTGCACGTCCACGCCCTGCACCAGCAGCGTCCAGCCCGGCTGCGTCAGCGGCGGCAACTGGCGGCGCGTCAGCGGCCCGTGGCGCAGCGACCAGGCCGCGCCCTGTTGCACGATCAGCCGCGAATCCACGTCGTCGCGCGCGGCCAGCGCGAACAGCGCCGAGCGCGTCAGCGGCGGCTCGATGCCGGGCAACGCCTGGCGGATCAGCAGCGGCTTCTTCTGCCAGTGGCGGCGCATGAAAGCCTGCGGCGACAAGCCGGCCAGCAGGGGCGTGGGAAGCGTGATGTCCATCGCCCATTGTCGCGTGTGCGATCATCTTGAAATGCTCATCAACACCCCCTGCGTCGTCAGCCTGGTCTGGCGTCTGGAAGACTCTCAAGGCAGCTTGATCGATGAACTGACCGAGCCGGTCGAGTTCTTTTTCGGGGGCGACGACCTGCTCGCGAAAGTCGAGGAAGCGCTTGCCGGCCAGGCCGTCGGGTTCGAAGCCCAGTTGCATCTGGAACCCGAGCACGCCTTCGGCGACTACGACTCGGCGCTGGTGTTCTTCGAGGCGCGTTCGATCTTCTCCGAGGTGATCGATGTCGGCATGTCGTTCGACGGCGTGCCCGAAGGCGCGGCCACGCAAGGCATGCCGGCCGAGGCCGTCTACACCATCACCGAGGTCTATCCCGACCATGTGGTTCTGGACGGCAACCACCCGCTGGCAGGTATTGCGCTGCGGCTCGACCTGACGGTGCGTGGCGTGCGCGAAGCGACCCCGCTGGAAATCGAGGCCGGCAGCGTCAGCCTGCCCGATGTCAGCGTCCTCGCGCGGTTGCCAACCGGCCCACAGATTCACTGAGCCTCGGGCCGCTTAGGCCGCGCCGGGCTTTTCAGTCCGCAGGACCTCGGGTTTCAGCTCCGGCCCCTTGCCGCTGAAGCGGTCCAGCGCGAGGTAGATCACCGGCGTGATGTAGAGCGTGATGGCCTGCGAGAACACCAGTCCGCCGACCACCGCCAAACCCAGCGGTTGCCGCAACTCGGCACCCGCGCCCAGACCCAGCGCAATCGGCAGCGCGCCCATCAGCGCTGCCAGCGTGGTCATCATGATCGGGCGAAACCGCAGCAGGCAGGCCTCGCGGATGGCAGCCTCGGGCGCCATGCCGCGGTGGCGCTGCGCGTCGAGCGCGTAGTCGATCATCATGATCGCGTTCTTTTTCACGATGCCGATCAGCAGCAGGATGCCCAGCGTGGCGATCAAGGTCAGGTCCTGGCCGAAGAATTGCAGCATCAACAGCGCGCCGACCGCCGCCGACG
>JANNEI010000268.1:0-1541 GCA_031378565.1 Burkholderiales bacterium | reverse complement strand
CGCAGCCCGAAAGCGGACACCCTCTTTTCGCTGCGGCCGGTGGCCTTCGTCGACGACTACCTGCCCTACCTGCGCGGCCTGCCGGCCGAGGTGCATGCGGCGCTGGTGCTGCGCGCACCCAACGGCAGCCCGAACAGCGGCGACGACATGCGGCTGGTCAGTTCGGTGCACCAGGACTTGGCGGCGTTTGCGACGCAGTGGCTGGCACGTTGACCCTCATCGCGGCTGAGCACGCAGCCATGAACCGCTTCCTCGCACTTCCACGAAAGAGAGCCCCTCGATGAAAGACCTGTTCTCCCTGCAAGGCCGCACGGCACTGATCACCGGCGGTTCGCGCGGCATCGGCCGCATGATCGCGGCGGGCTTTCTGGCGCACGGTGCGCGCGTCTACATTTCAGCGCGCAAGGCAGCGGCCTGCAACCAGACGGCGCTCGAACTGTCGGCCGCCGGGCACTGCGTTTCGCTGCCCGCCGACGTGTCGACGCTGGCCGGTGCGCAGGCATTGGCCGCGGCCTACGCAGCGCACGAGAGCCAGCTCGACATCCTGGTCAACAACGCCGGCGCGGCCTGGCTCGCACCCTTCGACGAGTTCCCCGAAAACGGCTGGGACAAGGTGCTCGACCTGAACCTGAAGGCACCGTTTTTCCTGACCCAGGCCTTCGCCGGCCCGCTGCGCAAGGCGGCCGAGTTGCGGCCGGCCAAGGTGATCAACATCGCGTCGATCGACGGCGTGTCGGTGAACCCGCAAGAGACGTATTCATATGCGGCCAGCAAGGCCGGATTGATCCAGCTGACACGGCGCATGGCGCTGCGCCTGATCCAGGACAACATCGTGGTCAGCGCCATTGCACCGGGCGCGTTCGCATCCGAGATGAACCGCGATGCGCGCGACCACGCGGCCGAGGTGTCGCTGCGCGTGCCGGCCGGCCGCGTGGGCACCGACGAAGACATGGCGGGTGCCGCGATCTACCTCGCCTCGCGCGCGGGTGACTACGTGGTGGGCTCGACCCTGGTGGTCGACGGCGGCGTGACGCACGCCCGCTGACAGCGCCCTACTTCTTGGCGGACTCGGCGCGAAACACCAGCGCCGAATCGAACGCCGAGCGCACGAAGCCCAGCACCGCGGCGAACTCGGCATCGCTGAGTTGCCGCGCCTCATCGCTGGATCGGTAGATGTTGGCCAGTTCCCGCTCGCGCCCGGCCTGCACCGCCAGGCGGCCCACGCCGAGGTCTTCCAGCGTCTTCCACAACTTCGGGTTGTAGACGCGGGTGAGCTTCATGACCACCGGAATCGGGTCCTTGCGACCCAGCACCGCGGCCAGGCGCAGGATGATCTCGAACGGCAGGCCGACCTTGCCGCCCTCGACCGCTTCGAGCAGCGACGCGTCCTTCAGGTTGATGGCCTGGCCCAGTTCGCCCAGCGTCAGCCCGGCGGCATCGCGCAGTTCACGGAACAGGCCGCCGGCCTTCTCGACCGCCTCTTGCTGCGCGGCAGGCAGACGCGACTTGACGAGCTTGAACGACAGGTCGGCCGCGCTGCT
>JANNEI010000239.1:0-8006 GCA_031378565.1 Burkholderiales bacterium | reverse complement strand
GCGGTGCGCGAGATCGCGGCCGGTTTGCTGAGCCAGGGTTTGCAAGCGGGCGAATGCGCGGCGATCATGGCCAACACGGTGGTCGAATGGGTGTTGGCCGACCTGGCTATCCTGAGTTGTGCGGCCGTCTCCAACGGCATCTACCCGACGGACGCGGCAAGCCAGGTGCACTACCTGTGCGAAGACTCGGCCACAACCGTGCTGTTCGTCGAAGACGAAGAGCAGCTCGACAAGGCGCTCGAAGTGCGTGAGCGGCTGCCGCTGCTGCGCAAGATCATCGTGTTCGACATGGAAGGGCTGCGCGAATTGGCCGACCCGCGGGTCATCAGCCTGAAGGCGCTGCGCGAGATGGGCCGCGAACACCTGGCCCGGCATCCGGCTGAACTCCAGAAACGCGTGGACGCGTGCCGGCCCGACGACCTGGCGATCCTGGTCTACACCTCGGGCACCACCGGCAGGCCCAAGGGTGCGATGCACAGTCACCGCGGCGTGGTGCACACCGTGCGCGGCTACAACGCCATCACCGCGCAGGACGAACGCGACGAGCGCATGTGCTTCCTGCCGCTGTGCCACATCGCCGAGCGCCTGGGAGGTGAATTCTTCTCGATCTACAGCGGCGCCAAACTCAACTTCGTCGAGAACCCCGAGACCGTGCCCGAGAACGTGCGCGAGATCGCGCCCACCGTGTTCACCGCCGTGCCGCGCGTCTGGGAAAAATTCTATTCCGGCGTGGCGATTTCCCTGCGCGAAGCCAGCCGCTTGCAGCAAATGGCCTATGGCTGGTCGCTGGGCGTGGGCATGCGGATTGCCGACCGAACGCTGGCCGGCCAGCCGATCGGTGCCGGGCTGAAACTGCAATTTCGCCTGGCCCGCCTGTTGGCGCTGGACAACGTGCGCAAGCTGATCGGCATTCACCGCGCCCGGTTTTGCGTCACCGGTGCCGCGCCCATTTCGCCCGACCTCGTGAAGTGGTATCTGGCCCTGGGCGTGCCGATGCTCGAGGTCTGGGGCATGACCGAAAGCTGCGGCGCAGCCACCTACACGCCGCCCGATGGCATCAAGCCCGGCATGATCGGCCTGGCCTGTCCGTACAACGAAGTGAAGGTCGACCCCGTGACTGGCGAGCTGATGGTGCGCGGCGGCAATGTGTTCGTCGGCTACCTGAACCAGCCCGAGAAAACCGCCGAGGCGATCGACGCCGACGGTTGGCTGCACACCGGTGACGTGGGAAGCGTGGACGCGAACGGCTACTTCAAGATCACCGACCGGATGAAGGACATCATCATCACGGCCGGCGGCAAGAACATCACGCCCAGCGAGCTGGAAAACGACCTCAAGTTCTCGCCCTACATCACCGACGCGGTGGTCATCGGCGACCGCCGCGCCTATCTGACGGTGATCGTGATGGTGGACCAGGAGAACGTCGAGAAGTACGCGCAGGACAACGACATTCCGTTCTCGAACTACCTGAGCCTGACGCGCGCGACCGAGGTGCAGGCGTTGATCCAGGGCGAGATCGACCGCGTGAACAAGAAGTTCGCGCGGGTCGAGCAGATCAAGAAGTTTTTCCTGCTTGAAACACAACTCAGTGCCGAGGACGAAGAACTCACGCCGACGATGAAGCTCAAACGCAAGCTGGTCGAGAAAAAATACGCCGACCGCATCGAAGCGCTGTACCAATGATCCGCCTCACAAACCCGATCCCGTTCCATTTCACTCAAGGAGACACACGATGAAAATGACCCCGATTGCCGCTGCGCTGATCGCGCTGGCCGCTGTTTTCAGTTCAACGACCGCCCAGGCGCAAGCCACGCAGGGCGTCAGCAAGGGCGAACTGGTGATCGGCTCGATCCAGGACTTGTCGGGCCCGCTGGCCGGCTTCGGCAAGCAGGTTCGCCTGGGCATGCTGCTGCGCGTGGACGAGATCAACGAGCAGGGCGGCATCAATGGCCGCAAGGTGAAGTTGCTGATCGAGGACGCGGGCTACGACCCGAAGAAGGCGGTGCTGTCGGCGCAGAAGCTGGTCAACCAGGACAAGATTTTCGCGATGGTCGCGCACATCGGGACGGCGCAAAACAACGCGGCGATGCCGGTGCAGTTCGAGAAGAACGTGATCAATTTCTTCCCGATCACCGCCGCGCGTGAAATGTACGAGCCGTTTCATCGGCTCAAGTACGCCTTCGCCGCCACCTACTTCGACCAGATGCGCACCACCTTGCCCATTCTGGTGAAAGAGAAGGGTGCCAAGAAGGTCTGCACGATCTACCAGGACGACGAGTTCGGCCTCGAAGTGCTGCGCGGTGCCGAGGCGGGATTGAAAACGATGAACATGGAGTTCGTCGAGAAAACCTCGTACAAGCGCGGTGCCACCGACTTTTCATCGCAGGTGGCGCGCATGAAGGCGGCGAGCTGCGACATGGTGGTGCTGGGCACGATCATCCGCGAGACCATCGGCACCATCGGCGAGTCGCGCAAGACCGGCTTCAGCCCGGTTTTCTTCGGCTCCAGCGCCTCGTACACCGACCTGATCCACAAGCTCGGCGGCAAGGCGATGGACGGCCTGTACGCCACCATGACCGTGAAAAACCCGTACCTCGACGACGCGTCGAAGGACGTGAGTTTCTGGGCCAACAAGTACAAGACCAAGTTCAGCGAAGACCCGACGGTGTTCTCGGTCTACGGCTACAACGCCATCGACTCGTTCGCGAAGGCCGCGCAGAAGGCCGGGGCCAATCTGAGCACCGACAGCTTCATCAAGGCGATGGACACCATGGTGATCCCGGCCGACATGTTTGGCAGCGCGCCGGTGAGCTTCTCGCCGACCAAGCGGCTCGGCAGCGACCTGTCGCGTCTGTCGCAGATCACCGATGGGCGCTGGAAGGTGGTGTCGGATTATCCGAAGCCGTAAAGTCGCCTGCCCTTTGTCCACAGAGAAAAACCTGCCGCCTGTGATGGCCAACGCATTGCTTCGAGTCGACGGCGTCACCGTGCGCTTTGGCGGCATCACCGCGCTCGACAAGGTGTCGTTCTCGGTGGCGGCGGGTCACATCGTGGGGCTGATCGGGCCGAACGGGGCCGGCAAGACGACGCTGTTCAATTGCCTGTCGCGGCTGTATGCCTTCAATGAGGGCAGCATCCTGTTCGAAGACCGGCCGCTGGTGGCCACCAAGGCGCATGGCATCGCCTCGCTCGGCATCGGGCGCACGTTCCAGAACCTGGCGCTGTTCCGCACCATGACTGTGCGGCAGAACATCCTGCTTGGCGGCCATTGCCGCACGCACAGCGGATTTTTCGCGAACGCCCTGCGGCTGCCGCAGGTGCGACGCGAAGAGCGTGCGCTGGGCGCGCACGCCGACCAGTTGATCGATCTGCTCGACCTGAGCAGCGTGGCCGAAACCCGCGTGATGGACTTGCCGTTCGGCACGCAAAAGCGCGTCGAACTCGGGCGGGCGCTGGCGAGCGAGCCGAAGCTGTTGCTGCTCGACGAGCCGGCCGGCGGACTGAACCACGAAGAGGTCGGCACGTTGATGAATTTGCTGCGTGAGGTGCGCGACCGGCTGAAGCTGACGATGCTGCTGGTCGAGCACCACATGAACCTCGTGATGCGCGTGTCGGACCAGGTCGTGGCACTGGATTTCGGGCGGGTGATCGCCGACGGCACGCCGGCCGAGGTGCAGGGCAACGTCGACGTGGTGCGTGCCTATCTCGGGACGGAAACCTGATGGCCAAGCTGCTCGACGTGCGCGGCCTGCACGCCCAGTACGGCGCGACCCGGGTGTTGCACGGCATCGACTTTTCGGTCGAGGAAGGCGGCATCACGACCATCCTGGGTGCCAACGGCGCGGGCAAGACGACGACGCTGCGTGCGGTGTGCGGCATGGTGAAGGCGCAGGGCGAGATCGCGCTGGACGGCGTGCGCATCGAGGGCAAGGCGACCGAGAGCATCGTGCGCCTGGGCGTGGCCCACGTGCCCGACGGGCGCGGCACTTTCGTCAACCTCAGCGTCGAAGAGAACCTGCGCCTGGGTGCCTACACGCGGCGCGACAAGGCCGAGGTCGCGCTCGATTTCGAACGCATGTACGGCTACTTTCCGCGCCTGAAGGAGCGACGCAAACAGCAGGCCGGCCTGCTGTCGGGCGGTGAGCAGCAGATGCTGGCGGTGTCCCGCGCCCTGATGCTGCGGCCGCGCCTGTTGCTGCTGGACGAACCGTCGTTCGGGCTGGCCCCGTTGATCGTGCAGGAGCTGTTCGAGATCTTCCGCACCATCAACCGCGAGTCGCGCGTCAGCATGCTGCTGGTCGAGCAGAACGCGTCGCTCGCCTTGAAGCTGGCCGATCATGCGTATCTGCTGGAGACCGGGCGCGTGGTGATCTCGGGAACCGCCGACGCCATTCGCAGCGACGAAGCCATCCGGCGCTCATACCTCGGATATTAGGGAACTGCCGCTCGATGAACGTCCTGCTCCATCAAGTGCTGTCCGGCCTGGCCACCGGCGGCATCTACGCCAGCGTGGCGCTGGCGCTGGTGATGATCTACCAGGCCACGCACCTGGTGAACTTCGCGCAGGGCGAGATGGCGATGTTCTCGACCTACATTGCGTGGAGCCTGATCCAGGCTGGCCTGCCTTACTGGGCCGCGTTCTTCATCACGGTGGCGCTGGCCTTTGCGCTTGGCGTGCTCATCGAGAGGTTGATCGTGCAGCCGGTGGAAAACTCACCGATCCTGTCGGTCGTGATCGTCTTCATCGGCCTGCTCGTCATCATGAACAGCCTGGCCGGCTGGATCTTCTCGTACACCATCAAGCCGTTCCCCAGTCCGTTCCCGACCGCGCCGCTGTTCGGCAATTCGTACGTGTCGTCGCACGAACTCGGCTCCATCGGCATCACGCTGGTGGTGCTGGCGCTGGTGTTCGCGTTCTTCCGCTTCACGCCGCTGGGGCTTGCAATGCGCGCCGCAGCGCAAAACCCGGTGTCGAGCCGACTCGTCGGCGTGCGGGTGGGATGGATGCTGGCGCTGGGTTGGGGCCTGGCGGCGGCCATCGGCTCGATCGCCGGAATGATGGTGGCACCCTCCGTCTTCCTTGAGCCCAACATGATGGCGGGCATCCTGTTGTACGCATTTGCCGCGGCGCTGCTGGGCGGCATCGACAGCCCTGGCGGCGCGGTGCTCGGCGGCTTCATCGTCGGCGTGCTCGAGAACGTGGTCGGCTCGTTTCTGGGCACCGAGTTGAAGCTGACGGTCGCGCTGGTGCTGATCGTCGGCGTGCTGGTGATCCGGCCCTCGGGCCTGTTCGGCAAAGTCCACATCACCCGGGTTTGAGCCGCATGGTCACCGAAACCACCACCGCGACGTCTTCCCACGACGGGGCTGCGCGCGCTGCACTCAACCGCAACCAGTTGCTCGGACTGGCACTGCTGCTCGTCGCCGCCTGCGTCTTGCCCTTCCTGGTCAGCAACTACCGCGTCTTTCAGTTCACGCTGGTGCTGGTCTATGCGATCGCACTGCTCGGCCTGAACATGCTGACCGGCTACAACGGCCAGATATCTCTCGGCCACGGTGCCTTCTATGCCATCGGTGCCTACGTGGCCGCCATCCTGATGGACAAGTTCGGCGTGCCGTACTGGCTCACCATCCCGGCGGCTGGTGCGGTCTGCCTGGTGGCCGGTTTCCTGTTCGGCCTGCCCGCGCTGCGGCTGGAGGGCCTGTACCTGTCGCTGGCAACTTTTGCGCTCGGCGTGGCGATGCCGCAGATCCTCAAGTTCAAGGGCTTCGAGCACTGGACCGGCGGCGTGCAGGGCATCGTGATCCTGAAGCCCGACGCGCCCGAATGGACCGGGCTCACGCAGGACCAATGGCTTTATTTCGTCTCGCTGGCGTGTCTGGTGGCGCTGTTCGTGATCGGCTGGAACCTGCTGCGTGGCCGCATGGGCCGGGCCATGGTGGCGGTGCGCGACCAGCCCATCGCGGCGCAGGCCATGGGCGTGAACACGGCGATGGTCAAGTCGCTCACCTTCGGCGTGTCGGCCATGTACACCGGCATCGCCGGGGCGCTGGGGGCCATCGCGATCCAGTTCGTGGCCCCCGATTCGTTCGGCATCTTCCTGTCGATCACGCTGCTGGTCGGCATCGTGATCGGCGGGCTGGCGTCGATCTCGGGAGCGATCTACGGCGCGCTGTTCATCCAGTTCATTCCCAACATCGCTGACCAGATCTCGAAGGCGGCACCTTGGGCGATCTACGGCATCGTCCTGATCGTGTTCATGTACGTGATGCCCACCGGGGTGGCAGGGTTCATCCGGAACATCGTCGGTCGGCTGCAAAGGCAGCGCAACCGTTGAGTGTGTGTCCAGGTCCGGAGCGCGGCGCGTGTCCGGTGTGTGTTGATGACATTGAAGGAGACATCATGAAATTCAGTCCCGACCGTCGCGTCTCGCTGCTGGCCATTGCCGCCGCGCTCACCATTGCCGCTGCTCCGGCCTCGGCCCAGAAGAAGTACGGCCCAGGTGCATCCGACACCGAGATCAAGCTCGGCCAGACCATGCCCTACAGCGGCCCGGCCTCTGCCTACGGCACGATCGGCAAGCTGCATCAGGCTTATTTCAAGATGATCAACGAGGCGGGTGGCATCAACGGTCGCAAGGTCAACCTGATCAGCCTGGACGACGGCTACAGCCCACCCAAGACGGTCGAGCAGGTGCGCAAGCTGGTCGAGCAGGACGAGGTGCTGGCGTTGTTCCAGACCCTGGGCACACCCGGCAACTCGGCGATTCACAAGTACGTGAACGCCAAGAAGGTGCCGCACCTGTTGCTGGCCACGGGTGCCACCAAGTGGGCCGACCCGAAAAACTTTCCATGGACGCTGGGCTTCAACCTGAGCTACCAGGCCGAAGGGGCGATCTACGCCAAATACCTGCTGAAGAACAAGCCGAACGCGAAGGTCGCGATCCTGTACCAGAACGACGACTACGGCAAAGACGTGCTCAAGGGCGTGAAGGACGGGCTCGGCGCCGCTGCCGCGAAGATGGTCGTCGCCGAGGCCACGTATGAAGTGAGCGACCCGACGGTCGACTCGCAAATCCTGACCCTTCAGGGCTCGGGGGCCGACACCTTCATCAACATCACCACGCCCAAGTTCGGGGCGCAGGCGGTGCGCAAGGCCTTCGACTCGGGCTGGAAGCCGCTGCACATCATCAACAACGTGAGCGCATCGGTGGGCTCGGTGCTGACGCCCGCGGGCCTCGACAAATCGGTCGGCCTGATGACCTTGCAGTACTACAAGGATCCCAACGATCCGCAGTGGAAAGACGACCCGGCGATGCTGGAGTGGCGCGCCTTCATGGGCCGCTACTACCGTGAGGGCGACCCGAGGGATGCGTCCAACCTCTATGCCTACCTGACGGCGCAGACGATGGTGCAGATCCTGAAGCAGTGCGGCAACGACCTGACGCGCGAAAACGTCATGAAGCAGGCCGCCAGCATCAAGAACCTGAAGCTGCCGCTGCTGCTGACCGGCATGTCGCTGAACACCAGCCCGACCGATTTCTTCCTGGTCAAGCAGGGTCAGCTCGCCAAGTTCACCGGCACCCAGTGGCAGGGCTTCGGCGACGTGCTGGGCACCGACCACTGAGACGGCAGCTCGCGGCCTCGTTCACGCGAGGCTGTACCTCGCGTCCACGCGGCCTCGCGGTGTCGCGTTGTCGATCAAGCGGCGGCTACGACACGATGTAGGCCGCCGCCCCGGTCGACAGCAGCTTGCCGTGCGCATCCAGAAACTCCATGCGCGTTGACGCCACGCGCGAGCCCAGGCGCAACACCTGAGCGCGCAGCTCGAACAGGTCGCCCACGGCAGGCCGCAGGTAGTCGACGCGCAGGTCGATGGTGCCGAGCTTGCCGAAGCGTTGCAGCCGTTGCAGTGGCGGCTCGTCCATGTGGCGCGCGCCGATGGCCGCCATCACCGCCAGGCCGGCGATGGCGTCGAGCCCCGCGCTGACCACGCCGCCATGCAG
>JANNEI010000223.1:0-2738 GCA_031378565.1 Burkholderiales bacterium | reverse complement strand
CTGCCATCGCCAGTTTCTTTGTGTTGCCGGACCGTGTGCTCGTGGTGTGGTTGACGGCCAATGCGCCGCCGGTGGTCGATGCGGTCGCGCTGTCTGCGGTCGCGTTGCGCGAGCATTGGCTGACTTCCTTCGAGGGCGA
Source organism: Burkholderiales bacterium (assembly GCA_031378565.1). GTDB lineage: Bacteria > Pseudomonadota > Gammaproteobacteria > Burkholderiales > Burkholderiaceae_C > JANYJJ01. Next base: position 2,599 of record JANNEI010000223.1, on the reverse strand, counting down.
TGTGTTGGCGGCCGAGCCGGTGGACCGCCCACACCACGCATGGTTGACGCTCGGTGAAACTCTGTTCGCGCCGTTCGCCGACCGCCTGCCCGATCTGGACTTGCTGGTCCTGGTGCCGCACCGCGAGTTGCATTCGCTTCCCCTGCATGCGTTGACGGTTGCGGGCCGGCCGCTGATCGAGCAGGTGCCGGTGGTCTACGCACCGTCGATCGGGGTGCTTGCTGCGGTGATCGAAGCCGAGCGAGCCGACGCGTCTCAGGGTGTGGCGCTGGTGGCCAGCCACGCCTTGGACACCAGCGAGGTGGCGGATTTCGAAGGCGAGGCCAACGCAGTGGCCGAACTTTTGGGCAGTCGGGCCGAGCATCACGTGCGTGGTTCGACAGTCGCCGCTTCTGCACCGGGTGCTGACATCATTCACCTGGCCTGCCACGGCTCGTTCGATCCACTCGACCCGCTAGCTTCGGGTCTGCTGCTCGCCGACGGTGTGATGTGTGCCCGCGATTGGCTGCCGCTTGTGCTTCACAGCGACATGATCACGCTGAGCGCATGTGAAACCGGGCGACAGCAGGTGCGTCAGGGCGACGAATTGACGGGGCTGGCCAGGGCGCTGCTTCAGGCCGGTTCCGCCAGTGTGCTGCTGACGCTGTGGCGCGTGTACTCAGACTCGACGGCCGAGTGGATGCTGCGCTTTTACGGCGCATTGGCCGGTCCTGATCGCGTGACGCGCGCGCGTGCATTTCAACGTGCGACTGTCGAGCTGAGAGCCCACGACCCGGACCCGCGCGCCTGGGCAGCGTTCGTGCTGATCGGCGACCCCGGGTGACGCCAGCAATGACAAAACCCGCGTGGACCCCGAGGTTCAGGCGGGCTTTGAAATGCGGCGCGATGTTGTGAAGTCGTCTTCTGGCGGAGGGGGCGGGATTCGAACCCGCGGGGGGTTATTAGCCCCCACACGCTTTCCAGGCGTGCGACTTAAACCGCTCATCCACCTCTCCGGATTCGGAGATTTTAGCCCACCGTCCTCAGGTCGAAAGACTGCAGTGTTTCCAGCGGGACGTGGTCCAGCGCTCGCTCGTGGGTGCACTCCAGCACCACGGGAGGTGCCACGCCGGCGCGCCATGCTTCGATCCAGCGCAGCGCGCACAGGCACCAGCGGTCGCCCGGCACCAGGCCGCGGAAGCGATGCTCCGGCCGCGGCGTGCTGAGATCATTGCCGCGTTGCAGCGAGTACGCGAGAAAATCCGCCGTGACGCGGGCGCACACGACATGCGTGCCGGCATCGTCCGCGCGGGTGTTGCAGCAGCCATCGCGGAAGTAGCCAGTCAGCGGGTCATAGGAGCAGGGCACGAGTTCGGTGCCGAGTACGTTCAGGGCCACGACTCATCTCGCTTCGGCGGGTTTCGCTTTCATCAGCGCCATGGCCGTGCCGATGAGGGCCGACACCTCGCTCATGTTGCCGGGCACGATCATCGTGTTGTTCTTTTGCGCCAGGTGCGCGTAGGCCTCGACGGCTTTTTCGGCGACCTTCAGTTGCACCGCCTGTTCGCCGCCCGGCGAGCGAATGGCTTCGGCGATCTTGCGGATGGCCTCGGCAGTGGCATCGGCCACGGCCACGATGGCGGCGGCTTCGCCCTGGGCCTTGTTGATCTCGGCCTGGCGCTGGCCTTCGGAGCGGGCGATGAACGCCTCACGCTCGCCGGTGGCGATGTTGATCTGCTCCTGCTTGCGGCCCTCACTGGCCGCGATCAAGGCGCGCTTCTCGCGCTCGGCGGTGATCTGCGCCTGCATCGAATGCAGGATGGCGGCCGGCGGCGTCAGGTCCTTGATCTCGTAGCGCAGCACCTTGACGCCCCAATTGGCGGCGGCTTCGTCGAGCGACGCGACGACGGACAGGTTGATGTGGTCGCGCTCCTCGAAGGTCTTGTCGAGTTCCATCTTGCCGATGACCGAGCGCAACAGCGTCTGTGCCAACTGGGTGATGGCGAAGATGTAGTTGCTGGACCCGTAGCTGGCGCGCATCGGGTCGGTGACCTGGAAATAGATGATGCCGTCGACCTGCAATTGCGTGTTGTCGCGCGTGATGCAAACTTGGCTCGGCACGTCGAGCGGCACTTCTTTCAGCGAATGTTTGTACGCCACGCGTTCGATGAAGGGGACCACGAACTTCAACCCGGGCGTCAGTGTGCGGTCGTACTTGCCCAGCCGTTCGACCACCCAGGCGTGTTGCTGCGGCACGATCTTGAAGGTGCGGACAATGAAGATGGCGGCGATGACGGCCAGGACGAGTGCGATTTCCATGGGGGCGTGGCTTTCAGCGTGAAGGGGAAGGGGAAGGGGCCGAGGACGGAGACAACACCAGCCAGTTGCCTTCAACCGCCGTGACGACGTGTTCGCCGCCGTGCGCGGCGGCGTCGGGTTGAAGTCGGGCGGTCCAGCCCGAGCCGCGGTACTGAACCCGCGCGGTGCGGTCGGCGGCCCAATCGGCCACGAACACGCGTTCGCCGATGTCGAGATTGGCATCACGGTTTTCACGCACCGGTGCCGAGCGCGGCTGGCTGGCGCGTTTCCAGTGCCACAGCGCGGTGGCACCGCCACCGAC
>JANNEI010000213.1:0-4035 GCA_031378565.1 Burkholderiales bacterium | reverse complement strand
CACCGACGCGCGTTACCCCAAGCAACTGCTGCGCGAGCGAGGCCAGACGGTGGGCCGGCTCGACAGCCGCTTTGTGGGGCTGGACCGCGACGATGCGGGCGAGACGACCGAAGTCGACCCGCTGCTGTCGACCCTGGTGGGTGCCTACGCGGCGGGCATCAACCGGCTGCTGAAAGACACGCTCAAGTTCGACAGCGACGCGCCCTACGTGGTGCACGCCCCGATCTGGGACAAGTGGAAATGGAAAGACTTCGAGAACAAGTACGTCAACGTCGGCGACAGCCTGCGCCGCGCCATGCACGCCAACCCGCACATGCGCGTCTACGTGGCCAGCGGCTACTTCGATCTGGGCACGCCGCACGCCGCGGGCGACTACACGCTGGCCCACCTGGGCCTGCGCGACAGCCTGCAAAAGAACGTGCGCGTCAGCTACTTCGAAGCCGGCCACATGATGTACATCCACCCGCCGTCGCTGGTGCGCATGGCGAAGGAGTTGCGGGAGTTCGTGCGCGGCGGGTGATGGCTCCCTAGATTGAAGGACGCGCAACCCGCCCCGCTCCGCTAGCCTCGACCTCGGTTGCACGCATGGTCAGCAACCCACCTGGACCCCCGTCAACCCGGCCATGCGAAGGAGCGCGCGCATGCAGTACCCCGGCCACATCGTCAAGCTCGGCGAGTCCGATGCCCGCATCGTCAAGGCGCTGAAAGCGCAACTCAACCGCATGCTCGCGGTGCAGCGCATCGCCGCACTCAAGCTCAACCTCGACGACCCCAACTTCGGGCCGAAGATGAAGCAGGCGGTGCAGTTGTTCCAGGTCCGCAGCGTCGACGACGAGGGCCGCCCGCTGAAGCCCGATGGCGAGGTGGGTTCCATCACCTGGGCGCGCCTGTTCGGCCCCGATTCGGTGCCGTCCGCAGACACCTCATCCGACTCATTCCTCACCCGCGTGCTGAACATCGCGTCGGCTGAAGAGGCGAAGCAGATACGCGAACAGCCGCGCAATTCGAACCGCGGCCCCGAGGTCGATGTGTACCTGAAACGTGTCGGCCTGAACCCCGGCTTCGCGTGGTGCTGCGCCTTCGTCTACTGGTGCTTCGACGAAGCCGCCCTCGCCGCCGGCCGCGCCAACCCGATGGTCAAGACGGCAGGCTGCATCGACCACTGGAACCGCGCGCAATCGACCGGTGCCACCCGCATACCCAAGAGCCAGGCCACCGCCGACCCGTCGCTGGTGCAGCCCGGCATGATTTTCGTGATGGACTTCGGCGGCGGCGCGGGCCACACCGGTTTGGTCGAACAGGTGGACGGCGGGTTGATCACCACCGTCGAAGGCAACACCGATGCGAGCAAGACGCGGGAAGGCGGCGGGGTTTATCGGCTGCGGCGGAAGATCGTCGAGGTGAATAAGGGGTTTGTGGATTATTCGGGGGTTTGACGACCTTGATGATCTGAGGAAAGAGCAGCAGCGTCGGCGTCGTGCTCTTGCTGTGCCCGCCGACCTCGCGGCCCTGCGCAATGACCGCATCCACGCCAAGGTTTGCCACTGAATTGCGGATGCCTCTGCGGCGACATCGACCCATAACATAGTCATCTTCCGAGCCGCCGGTGGCACCGTCCGCTGCTTGACCGAACTGGCTCCCAGATGAACCGTCGGTGTTGCCGGCAATTGGCGAGCTTCCGTCGATATGCAACCCTGTAATTTGATCAACTGCGCACGGATGATTTCAAGATAACCGTCGCGCACGTTTCAGATGGTTCATCTAACGTCTTCGCACGACTGCTGCCAATGCTAGCGCTCCGCGCTACTATCCAAGATAGCATCTTTCAAGTTTCAAGATAATTGCTGTCAATGCCAGACTTCATTCACCACGATCTGCGCCTGCTCGATCCGAGGTTTTCCTCGCCTCTGTTGGACGTGCTGACCGATCTGGAATATCTGCGGCGACACCAAATGAGCGGCGACACGCCGCTGCCTGTCTTCTTGCAGCTCAAGCGGGTGTTTCACGTTCTTGAATCGCTCGCGTCGGCCCGCATCGAGGGCAATCGCACCACGCTGTTCGACCTTGTCGAGGATGAAAGCGAAAGCGCGTCGCCGCCCGCCGCCGATCGGCAAGATCAGATGCGCGAAATTCGCAACATCGACAGCGCGATGACCGAGGTCGAAGGTGCCGTACAGCCGGGCTCGCAGATCAGCGAACATCTGTTGCGCAGCCTGCACGAAATGACCGTGCGCGATCTGCAGCGTGAAGGCGACCCGACGCCGGGAGCGTACCGATCAGGCACTGTTCGTATCGCGCAAGCCGAGCACCTGCCGCCCTCGCATGTCAGCGTTCCACAGTACATGACTGAGCTTGTCGAGTTCATCAACCGCGCTGACGAGCCGAAATATGACTTGATGAAAGTTGCGCTCGCGCACCATCGCTTCGCGTGGATTCACCCGTTCGCGAATGGGAACGGACGCGTGGTGCGGCTGCTCACCTACGCGATGCTGCTCAAGTACGGGTTTCAGGTGAGCATGGCCGAAGGCGAACCCGGGCGCCTGCTCAACCCAGCAGCGGTCTTCTGCGCGGATCGGCAGCGCTACTACAACATGCTCGGCGAGGCGGATCACGGCACCGACGAGGGCCTCGAAGGTTGGTGCACCTACGTGCTCACTGGCGTGCGCGACGAGATGCAGAAGGTGCAGCAACTCACAAGTCACGAGTATCTTCAGAAGGCGATCCTCCTTCCTGCAATCTTGAACGCTCGCCAGCGCGAACTGGTGACCGGGCTTGAGGCCGACATGCTCGTTGCAACGGTCAAGGCCCAGATCATCAAGGCCGCAGGTCTGGCGAAGTTCATGCCGAGCGCGACTGCAAACCAGCGCACGTACCAGATTTCCAAACTCGTGAGCGCAGGCATGCTGGTGCCGATTGCAGCGAACGCGCGGCAGTACACCATCGGTTTTCTGCGGAACAAGTTGCTGCGCGGCGTGGTGCAAGCGCTGACCGATCAGGGCTTCGTTTCCGAGGCGATGAATGCGCCAGCGGCCGCGTCGCCCGAGCCTTCTCAACCGCAGACAGTGAAGCACCGGACTTAGCTTGCAGGGGCCACGAGGATCGAGTCTCGCCTCTTGTCCATCTCCCGTTTGCCGGCGCAGCGACCGACGGCAGCAGAAGCAGGTTCTCGACCAGATGGGCATCAGACGTGATCTGGTTCTGTTGAGTACCTACCGAGGCTTCGTACACGCCTCGAATCGCTGCATCTCGGCGTCTGCTCACCCAAAGCCGCGCGGCAGCGCCGGTGACGCCGCCTGAGAAACAAAACCGTTCGGACCGAGCCGATGTTGCCGATCATCCTGCGCTTGTCGAAGGAACCAGTGCATCTCTTGCGGTCGGACGTTTGGGCCGGAGGGCTGAATACTGTCCGATCGATGCGATCAATCAAATTTTCAGCAATGCGATTGATCGTGTGATTCACGATGCGATTTGCCCCCAGCCGAATGCTCGCATGACTCAAATCACCGCCAACGACTTGAAGACCCGCGGCATTGCCGCAATCGAAGCCTCGCTGGCCGGCGGGCGAACGGCGGCGATGGTTTCGGTGCGCGGGGCGGATCGCTTTGTGGTGATGGAACTGGCGCAGTACCAGCACCTGCGTGAATGCGAGCTGGAGGCGGCGTTGGCGGAAAGCCGCGCGGACATTGCCGCGGGGCGCTACGTGGTGGAGTCTCCGGCCGAGCACGTGCGGCGGATGAAGGCGCCGGTGGCCGATGAACCCACGACCCGGAGAACGACCAAGGCCGCCGGCAACGCCAAACGCGGCACGTCTGATGCCAGCGCGTTGGTGCCCGCAACGACGCCTGCAACGGATTCGCGTCGACCGCCGGTCAAAGCATCCCGCAAGGCCGCAAACCCGCCACCACACCTGCTGCGAAACCTGCCGTAAGACCCGGCTCCAAACGCCAAGGCTCCTGATCGTCGCCGCTCGCCAGTGCGCACGGCCATGCCCCACAGGATCATCTTCACGGACCGCTACACGCGCGCTGCCACGCG